>JAYVJU010000391.1:0-2780 GCA_043769035.1 Ferruginibacter sp. | reverse complement strand
GAGAAAGATAAATCCTTTAAAGGTTCGCTAAACGGCATTTACCAAACTTTTGATGGTAAAGACCTGTATCCGTCAGTGGAAGAAAAAGCTGCTCATCTTTTATATTTTGTTGTAAAGAATCATTCTTTTACAGATGGCAATAAACGTATTGCTGCATTTTTGTTTGTATGGTTTTTAGAGCGTAACAATTTGTTGTACCACCAGGGCAAAAAAGTAATTGATGATAATGCATTGGTGGCACTTACGCTGATGATTGCAGAATCGAACCCCAATGATATGAATATGATGATTAAAGTGATAGCGAACTTGATTAATAACAAACCATGAGCAACCGGTGTACCGCCGGGGTCTTTGTATCCTGCCAAGGTAAAATACAATCCCTTTTAGCCGTTACCGGCAAAAAAAGTTATTTTTAATGCACATTAAGTTTATATTTTTGCCGGTAACGGCTAAATAAAACGGTACAATGAAATATATTTCGGTAAGTGAATACGCCAAAAAATGGAATGTGCCGGATAGAACAGCCCGTAATTATTGTGCTGCCGGTAAGATAAAAGCTGCTTTCTTAACGGGTAAAACCTGGAATATTCCAGAAGATGCTCCCTTACCCGGAAAGGGAAGTGAAAAGAAATTAAGCAACAACATTTTGCTCAATTACCTGAAAGAGCAAAAAGATATGAAGCTGAAAGGTGGCATTTACCATCGTACGCAGATCGATCTTACCTACAGCAGCAACCGTATTGAAGGCAGCAGGCTTACACATGACCAGACCCGGTTTATTTTTGAAACCAACACCATTGGTATTGCTGCAGAAAATATTAACGTGGATGATATTATTGAAACCAACAACCACTTTCGCTGTATTGACCTGGTTATTGAAAAAGCAAAATCAAAACTGACGGAATCTTTTATAAAAGAATTGCATTATTTGCTGAAATCGGGTACATCCGACAGCAGAAAAAACTGGTTTGCAGTTGGTGAATATAAAAAAATGCCGAATGAAGTTGGCGGAAACGAAACGACGCCGCCAAAGGAAGTTGCTATAAAAATGAAAGAGTTACTTGCTCAATATAATAACACAGCGCAAAAAACTTTACAGGATATTATTGGTTTTCACCAGGAGTTTGAAGCTATCCACCCTTTTCAGGATGGCAACGGCCGTGTTGGCCGCCTTATTATGTTTAAAGAATGTTTAGCAAATAATGTGGTGCCGTTTATTATTGATGAAGAATTGAAGTTGTTTTATTACAGGGGATTGCGTGAATGGCCTGTTGTAAAAGAATATTTAATGGACACCTGTATTACAGCGCAGGATAATTACAAAACTATTTTAAAATATTTTGAAATAGATTTTGAATAACGTGTTTTTACAAACAGATTTTGCAATAAATGTTTTCGCCCCTGTCTGCTGTTTACACCCACAACAAAATAACCGTAAGCACAATACCCGCCAAAGTAAAATACAATCCCTTTTTAAAAATAGTTGTTTTGGGCATAAACATCCAAAAGCTGGAGATAACAAAAAACAGCAGCGATACGCCAAAGAATATATTGAGGTAAAATAAAGGGTCGCCGGTATCGGCTTTATGTAGGTGATTTAATTTTTCTATCAGCCGGGGTAAAGTTTTGGTGGTATAATTTACAGCCCCGGTTGCGGTATTATACGTACCGCTTTTAAAAGTTTGTACATCGCCGTTTACCGATTCAATTTTAAGCTCCCGTATTTTAATGGCTTTACCCAATGCATCGGCAGTAAGGCCCGGTTGCAATTGTTTTTCTACCCGTTTGGTTTGCTTTAAAAAATCAGTATCTCTAAAAATAAGAATGATACCACTGATGGCATACACCGCCATAATACCTGCTAAAAAAAAGCCAAGGTAGCGGTGATAAATACGCATGGTATTGCTAAGGGTAGATTTGCTGCTCATGTATAATCTAATTTTGGCTGCAAAGAAAAGTAAACTCAAACATATTTGCCCCGCAATGCGGAAAACCGTTTACTTAAAAGGAAATTTTGCTGTGGCAATGCCTGTTTACTTACAGGTTAAAATTTATAATTTAATCCCGATTATTTTATACCTTAGAATTATGGTGATAATAAAAAGTCATACCGAATTTGAATCGTACTTAGGTAAAGAACTGGGTGTTTCAAACTGGCATACCATTACGCAGGAGCAGATCAATAATTTTGCAGATGCCACTTTAGATCATCAGTGGATACATACCGACCCCGAAAGGGCTGCAACCGAAAGCCCTTTTAAAGCCACCATTGCACATGGTTATCTTACACTTTCGCTGGTACCTTATTGCTGGAAACAGATTGTGGATGTGCAAAACCTTAAGATGGAAGTTAACTATGGTATTGAAAAATTGAAATTTGGGCAGGCTGTTGTGGTGGGCAGCGAAGTGAGGTGCAGGGTTTCGTTATTGTCCATCATAAATTTAAGAGGTGTTACCAAGGCTACCCTTCATCTTAAATTAGAAATTAAAGATCAGCCAAAAGATGCTTTTACTGCTGATGTTTTATTCCTGTACCATTTTATATAAAACTTATTATCATTCCTCCCCTCCTGCTGGTGTTGTAAATTAAAAATAACTTTCTCAGTTATCGCTTTCTTTTATTCGCAATATTTTATACCTTACTTTTTTAGACCTTAACTTAACAACCTTATCATGAAAAAATTTTTAAAGATTTTCAGCAGGGTATTGCTTGTACTGCTGGTAATTGTTATTGGCATTGTGGCTTATATTAAACTGGCCCTGCCCAATGTTGGCGAAGC
>JAYVJU010000390.1:0-2269 GCA_043769035.1 Ferruginibacter sp. | reverse complement strand
GTTTTAATGATGCTATTAAGCGTATTGCCTATTTGAAATACTATAGAGATTATCGGGAAAAACAGGGAGAAAATATTTTGCGTACACAGGATTTACGCAGACAAAAATTGAATGAACTGGGAAGCATAAAAGAAAAAAAGAGTGAAGTTTTGCAGATTAAGGATAAAGAAGCCGCTGCATTGGAAACGCAGAAGCAGGAAAAGGACAAAATTGTGAGCGACCTTAAAAAAGAAGGAAAAGAATTAAACAACCAGCTTACTGCCTATAAAAAGCAAAATGCCAAAGTAGAAAAAGCCATTGCTGCCGCTATTAAAAAAGCAAGAAACGATGCAAGTATAGCGGCAATGAAAAAGAAAAAAGAAGAAGATGCGGCTAATCTTGCTGATATAAAAAATAAGACTGTAACAAAAACAAATCCCGATAAAACTACAACGCCAATTAAAATAACAGGCCCGGTAAAGGCTCCGGATAATGTATTACTGAACCCAGGTAATATTGCATTGAACGAAAGCTTTAAAAAGAATAGGGGATTGTTGCCCTGGCCTGTTGATAAAGGCATACCTATTTTGCATTATGGCCCAAATAGATTGCCCAGTGGCGGAGTTATTGATGTTACCGGTGTAACAATTTCAACAGATATTGGCAGTAATGTAAAAGCTGTTTTTGATGGCGTGGTTTCAAGTGTTGTTTTTATAGAAGATATGCAGGTAGTTATCATTCAGCATGGTGAGTACTTTAGTACTTACAGTAATTTAGGAAGTGTATCAGTAAAAGGCGGGCAAAATGTAAAGACCGGCCAGGTAATTGGTAAAGCTGCAGCAAACCTGGATGGTAACGGCTCTATTGACCTGTATATCAATGATGCAAAGGGAAATGATATTGACCCGGAAAGATGGCTAAAAAGATAATTCTAAATCACTCTTTGATAAAGCGCTTCATAAAGCGGAACAATATTTTCAATATCAAACTTTTTCGCTTGCGTTAATGCATTGGCTTTAAATTGCTGAAGTGTTGCATCATCCTGTAAGATGTGTAATGCATTTTTACTCATATCTGCCACATCGCCCACATCGCTCATAAAGCCACAAAAACCATTAATATTTATTTCGGGTAAACCACCTGCATTGGTTGATATTACCGGCACTTCAGCCGCCATGGCTTCCAAAGCAGCCAATCCAAAACTTTCATATTCGCTGGTAAGTAAAAACAAATCGGCAATGGGTAAAATGTCTTCCATCTGTTCTTGTTTGCCTAAAAATTTAATGTTGTCATGCGATTTGCATTCCCTTGCCGCCGCTTCTATATGCGACCTTTCCGGCCCATCGCCCAGTAACAATAAAGTGGCAGGCATTTTTTTCTGTATCAGTAAAAAAGTAGCAACCACATCTTCAACCCGTTTTACTTTTCTGAAATTGGAAGCATGCACAATTATTTTTTCGCCATTGGGCGATATCAGTTTACGGAAAGCATCAACCGGCCTCTTGTGAAAACGTTTTACATCCACAAAATTATGAATCACTTCTATTTCCTTTTCTATTTTAAAATTTCTGAAAGTTTCTTCTTTCAGGTTTTCTGAAACCGCCGTAAGTATATCACTTTCATTCATCGAAAAAGTTACTACCGGGCTGTAGGTTTTGTCTTTACCAACCAGTGTTATATCTGTACCGTGTAATGTTGTTATAACAGGAATTTTAATTCCTTGCTTTGCAAGTATTTGTTTTGCCATATAAGCCGCAGCTGCATGTGGTATGGCATAATGCACATGTAATAGTTCAACATTATTATTCAGTATAACATCAACCATGGTACTGGCCAGGGCCGTCTCATAAGGCGGATAATCAAAAAGCGGGTAAGTGGGCACCCTTACTTCATGATAAAATATATTGGTATGAAAACCACTCAGCCTAACGGGCTGCTGGTAAGTTATAAAATGTATGTTGTGTCCTTTATCTGCCAGGGCTTTACCCAGTTCTGTTGCCAACACGCCGCTACCACCAAAAGTAGGGTAGCAAACAATACCTATATTCATAAGAAGCCGTTTTAATGAAAACCCGTAAGGTGCAATTTACCGAAATATTATTCACTATAGTTTCCATTCATGTATTGGCTTTTTATCTGTAAGTTTGTTTATAAACCCTGTTTATGATTAAAGGAACAATATCAGTAATGCTGTTTTCATTTTTTACATGCGTATCAGGTTTTGCTCAATCCGAAGATTCGCTGATGATAAAGAAGATGTCGGATGAAATTTTACTGAATGGAAATGCAC
>JAYVJU010000389.1:0-7090 GCA_043769035.1 Ferruginibacter sp. | reverse complement strand
TAAAACAGCAATGCAGTTTGCTGAAGGAGATTATGAAATTATACTGGTTGATGATGGAAGTGCCGATAACTCCTGGGAGTCAATAGAAAAACTTGCGGTAACCAACCCTTGTATTACCGGTGTTAAGCTAAGCAGAAACTTTGGTCAACACCATGCTATTACTGCAGGCCTTGATTATTGTACTGGTGAGTGGGTAATTGTAATGGATTGTGATTTGCAGGATCGTCCTGAAGAAATAGAACGGCTTTATAATAAAGCTAAAGAAGGATATGATATTGTTTTTGCCCGCCGTAATAATCGTACGGACTCATTCTCGAAAAAAATATTCTCTGTTATATTCTACAAAGTGTATAGTTATTTAACAGGGATTAACTATGATGGGACCATTGCAAATTTTGGTATTTACTCTAATAAAGTAATTGATGTAATTAAAAATATGAAAGAGCCAATGAGGGCTTTTGCACCAATGGCACGTTGGGTTGGATTTAAAAAAACAAGTATCGAGGTAGAGCACGGAAAAAGGTTCTCTGGCAAAACAACTTATAGTTTAGGTAAACTTATTGGCCTTGCATTTGATATTATTCTGTCATACTCAGATAAGCCTTTAAAAATAATTGTGCGTCTTGGATTCCTTATATCAGCGTCAGCGTTTATTGCGGCATCATATACCTTGTATAAATATTTCAATGGCCAAATATCAGTTTCGGGATATACCAGTATAATAATTTCTATTTGGTTTTTGGGTGGGCTTATTATTCTTATTTTAGGTGTATTGGGATTATATATATCCCGGATATTTTCAGGAGTTAAAAACCGGCCACTGTATATAGTGGATAAAACAATTAATACCAGTAAAAAAACAGCATAATGGATTTTATTTATAATTTTTGGGAAAGCCAGGCAGCAAAATACGGAGCATCACATGAAGCATCATGGGCAGATGTATATGCTATCGATCTGGAGATGAATAATATTGCTTCACATATTGCAGAAGGTAAATCAGTGCTTGATGTTGGTTGTGCTAATGGGTTTGCACTTATAAAACATGCAAAAAATTTTAAACTGTCACAAAGTGTTGGAGTCGATTTTTCTCCTAAGATGATTGAAATGGCAAATGCGTCTTTAGCAAAGGAAAATAGTAATTATAACATTGAGTTTAAAACCGGCGACATACGTGGGTTAGATTTTCCGGACAATACTTTTGATATTGTATATACTACAAGGGTGTTAATTAATTTACCCAATTGGCAGGAACAAATTAAAGGTATCAGTGAATGCATAAGGGTGACAAAGCCCGGAGGCACTATTATTTTTTCCGAAGCTTTTTGGGAGCCATTGGTTAAGTTAAATGCGCTGAGAAGTGTTTTTGGTTTACAGGCTTTAATAGAGCATGATTTCAACAGGTATTTAAAAAAATCAAATTTAAATGAATACCTGAACGCACAAAATATAGTATTTGAAACCAGCGATTTTTCATCTATTTATTATTTAGGCAGCCGTCTTATCAGGGATCTAATACCGGAGTCTAAAACTTTTGTGGGATATGATAACCCGGTTAACAAAATATTTCACAGTATTGAAAAAAATTTTTCAGGCGGTGATGTAGGAATTCAGCAGGCCTATATTCTTAAAAAGCCACTTTAGTAATACAGGCTGGTATTTTAAAATCTGTATTGATAAAAGTGACAAATAATCTACACAAAAAATATATAACTGAACCGGAGCTAAATGATTTTTTATAATAAACCATACATTACAGGTTCAGAGTTTGAGTACATTCAGGCTGCAATAAAAAATCGTCACCTTTCTGGCAATGGCCCGTTTACTCAGCTATGCCAAAGTTATTTTAAAGATACCTATCACTTTAAAAAATGTTTGCTTACCACTTCCTGTACAGATGCATTGGAGATGTGTGCTATTCTGCTCAATATTCAGCCAGGCGATGAAGTAATAATGCCATCTTTTACATTTGTTTCTACAGCCAATGCATTTATATTACGTGGTGCAAAAATAATTTTTGCCGACAGTAGTAATAACAATCCCAATATTAATGAAGCGGAAATTGAAAAACTCATTACTAAAAAAACTAAAGCAATTGTGGTAGTGCATTATGCAGGCATGGCCTGCAGGATGGATGCAATAATGTCGATTGCCAATAAGCATAATGTATTTGTTGTGGAAGATGCGGCACAGGCTATTGATAGTTTTTATACTAATGGCGAAAATAAAAAGCAGGCATTGGGCAGCATTGGGCACCTGGCTGCATTTTCTTTTCACGAGTCAAAAAACATTCAATGTGGTGAAGGGGGCTTGTTAGTTGTAAATGACGAACAATTTAACAGCCGTGCAGAAATTATTTGGGAAAAAGGAACTAACCGGGCAGCTTTTTTCAGGGGAGAGGTGGATAAATATAATTGGGTTGATGTAGGTTCTTCTTTTTTACCATCAGAAATAACAGCAGCCTTTTTATATGCACAATTGCAAGCTTTAAATGAAATACAAAAAATACGAAAGCAGAAATGGCAACTGTATTTTGATGGGTTGAAGAAGTTAGCGGAAGATGGAAAGATCAGTTTGCCGGATATTCCGGATTATGCAACCAATAATGCCCACCTGTTTTATATTGTTTGTAAAAATATTACGGAGAGAGATGACTTGATTTTGTTTTTAAAACATAAAGATGTGCAATCGATGTTCCATTATCCCGGGTTGCATACCAGTCCATTTTATTTGGCTGCGAGTGAGAATAATTGCAAATTAGAAAATGCTGAAAAATTTTCTGATTGTTTATTGCGTCTGCCTTTATATGTTGAACTTGGAGAAGAACAAATCAGTATTGTAATCAGGTTGGTTTATGAATTTTACGAAGCGAAACAATAATGGAAAACAAAACAGCCATAAATCCACGTTATATATATGCTGTTATTTTATTTGCCGCAGGCATTTCAATTTTTTGGTGCGTAAAGAATCTTTTCTTTTTTGACGAAGATGTTTTTGTAACAGCAGGTAATGGCGATTTTATGTCGCATATCTGGCAGCGTTCACTAATTGTTAAACTTAGTTTTAAAGCTGATTATTTATTGTGGGGTACAAACCCATATGGATATCATATTACCAGCCTTTTCCTGCATTTGATAAATGCGGTATTGGCAATGTGGGTATTAAAAGAGTTGCTAAAACCGGTCGTAAAATATTTTACCCAATTTCAGTTAACAGCAATTCCTGTTATATTTTTTACGCTGTTTTTATTTACACCTGTACATAGCGAACCGCTT
The DNA here is from genome assembly GCA_043769035.1 of Ferruginibacter sp. Classification (GTDB taxonomy): domain Bacteria; phylum Bacteroidota; class Bacteroidia; order Chitinophagales; family Chitinophagaceae; genus Ferruginibacter. Next base: position 3,815 of record JAYVJU010000389.1, on the reverse strand, counting down.
TGTTATATTTTGGCAAGAGGGGGATCGGTAGTAAGCTTGTTTTGTTTGTTATCAGTACTGTTTTTTTTACGGTCACTATCAGGTAATAAAATTTTACTTGGTTGCAGCTTGTTAAGTTTTTTACTGGCATTATTTTCCTATGAAATAAGCTGGATTTTGCCTTTAATTATTTTAAGCATTACAGCTTTTCTGGCATATGTAAAAAATGATCCGGTAAAAAAATATATCCCGGTTGTGCTTTTATATACTTTGGTTTTTATTGCCTGGTTCAGCATCAAAGTTGTCTTTATAGATAAGCTGGTTGTTTCGGATTATAATGATGGCAACTTGTTTAAAACCGGACTATTGACACTTGTAAAAAACAACTGTGTATTGTTCCTGCGAAATTTTATTCCCCCATTTAAAAATGCCATTGTATTTACAGCTGCAAGTGCAGCTTTTTGTTTACTGCTTATTTTTAGTTTTTACAAATTGTTTAAGCAAAGTAAACCACAGTTTTATTTTTTGGCACTATTATTATTAATTACTGTCTTAGGTTTTTCATCGGTAACAATGATTGGTATCGATTCTCATGATTCTGAATCTGAGAGATATATTTACTTCTCTTCCTCGTTTGCAATAATGTTTTTAGCTGTTTTGTTAACAGTGCTGATAAAAAACAGGATAATGTTAACAGGGGTAGTTTTAATATTAACAGGGTGGTATGCTGTTACACTATTTAAGACTATAAATTATTATGATACTGCAGGAGCATTTTCTAAACAATATTTAGCGGCACTTGATAAGGAAGTAAAAAATAATGACAATCTTTTTATAGTCAACATGCCATCGCAATATGAAGGAGCCTTGCTGTATCGGGCAAAAAGCCGGATAGCTGGTAATACCGATAATAATGTAAGTATACTGCAGGAATATTTAAGTTACCTTAATAAAAAAAGTAACCGGTGTGTAACTCTTTCCACAAAGGTGCTGTACACGGTGCCGGCAACCGTTTCAGTAAATAAAAAATCTATTGATAGTATTGCAGAGTGGTTTCCTGAAGTAATAATTGACCAACAACAATTGAAAATCAGCGCAGGTAAAAATGAAGCTTATCCTTACAGCAAAAATAATACTGTTGTAGTAGCTCTTAAAGACAGTGTATTGTATTTTTTCAAATAGAAGTTTTCTGTTGCAACATCCGTTGCACATATTTGCCTAAAATATCAAACTCGATATTTACAAGGCTACCCTTAGTAACGTTATTTATATTGGTATGATAGTAGGTATATGGAATAATAGCAACGCTAAAACTATCTTTACCCACATTAAATAAAGTAAGGCTTGTACCATTTAAGGTAACAGATCCTTTTTCAATTACAAGGCCTGCAAAAGTTTCAGGGAATTTAAAACTGTATTCCCAGCTTCCATCTTTTTCAATTACCCCTGTACATTCAGCAACAGCATCTACATGCCCCTGTACAATATGCCCGTCAAGCCTGCCATTCATTTGCATACATCTTTCCAGGTTTACAACAGTACCAGGTTCCCACTGCCCAAGGTTAGTTTTTGCAAGCGTTTCTGCTATAGCAGTAACACGGTGCATACTTTCTTTTATTTCTTCCACAGTAAGGCAAACCCCGTTATGGCTAAGGCTTTGGTCAATTTTTAGTGCTGTCGAAAGCGGGGAGGTAATCCAAAAGGTTTTGTTAGTGCCGTTGGTTACTATTTTATTTACTATCCCAGTGTTTTCTATAATTCCTGTAAACATTCCTCAAATTTCGGAATTTGTTCTAAGATTTTCTCTTTTTTAAATATTTCTGCTATCTTTGCGCCCCAACTTGTAAAAGCGGGATATTTAAATCACCTAAAGGAGGTATATATTATATGTTAATTATTGATTCAAAAGATTGCGAAAACATCGACAAAGCACTCAAAAAGTATAAAAAGAAATTTGAGAAAAGTAAGATATTGTTGCAATTAAGAGATAGGCAGGCTTTCACTAAACCATCTGTAAGACGCAGAAAGGAAGTGTTAAAAGCGATCTATAAAGATCAGTTGACTGCTGGCAAATTCGATTAAAAAAGAAAGCAAGAAACTCTATATTGAACTGATATCCCGTTATCGTAACTTCGGGGTATCAGTTTTTTTATGCCCATAGCCTATCAAAAAGCACTTCAACACTTTATCGACTACCTTAAATTCCAAAAAAGGTACTCCCAGCATACTATTGTTTCTTACCAAAACGACTTGGTTTCTTTTTTTGATTTTATACAATTAACCTTTGGAGACACATCCCTGCCTGACATAAAAGCTACATTTGTGCGTAGCTGGCTGGCCAGTTTAAAAGAGCAGGGGATGGAGGCAAAATCCATTAACCGTAAAATATCTACTTTAAAATCTTTTTTTAAATACCAGCTTAAAGAACAGGTAATTCCTTTAAGCCCAATGGGAACAATTATTTCTCTCAAAATCAGTAAACGGTTACCACAATTTGTAGATAAAACAGATATAAACACATTGTTTAGCTATGTGGAATTTCCTGATGACTGGCAGGGAAGAACCGACAGGGTTTTATTGCAATTATTTTATAATACCGGGATAAGACAAGCCGAGCTGGTTGGGTTAAAAGAAAATCAGGTTGATGGATATAAAAAATCAATAAAAGTATTGGGGAAAGGGAATAAAGAAAGGATAATTCCCATTAGTCCGGAGCTACTGGATTTGCTTAAAGCTTATATGGCAGATAAACGACAGTTATTTGAAGAATATGATGGAAATGTTTTGTTAGTAAATTCAAAAGGCAAAAAGCTCTATCCCAGGTATGTGTATACTGCCGTAAATAAATACCTGAGTAAGATTACCACCATCAGTAAAAAGAGCCCTCATGTACTACGTCATACGTTTGCCACCCATTTAATGAATAATGGAGCCGATTTAAATGCAGTAAAAGAATTACTGGGCCACAGTAGTCTTGCTGCCACGCAGATATATACTCATAATTCAATTGAAAAGCTAAAGGATATTCATAAAAAAGCGCATCCCAAGGCCTGATCTTTTTACAGTTTTTATTGTTTTAACTTTTGTTTGGCGACCATAAAATATTATGCTGCCACTTATAAAATTTTATTTTGAAAACTACGTTTGTTAGATTAACTTCATTTTACAAATAAAACCATTGCTTCACCCACCCAAAATGAGCCTATGCATTAATTACTACTTTAGTTCTTTCACATTATTTTTCACAGATAAAAAAACAGAAGTATGAACGTAAACATTCAAACTGTGCATTTTGACGCAGATTCAAAATTGGTAGAGTATATTGAAAAAAAGATTTCTAAATTAACACAGTTTCACGACAGGATTACCAAGGTTGATGTGTATTTGAAATTAGACAATGTAGTACATAATATTAAAGACAAAATTGCCGAAATAAAAGTTCACATTCCACGCTACGAATTTTTTGTAAAACAATCATCTAAATCATTTGAAGAAAGTTTCGATACCGCACTGGATTCAGTAATTACCCAAATAAAACGAAAAAAAGATAAACAAGCAGCATAAAAAAAATACCTCATCCCGTCCCCTGCTTTGCTGGGGACGGGATTTTTATTTTAAGGTTATACACATTTTAAAAAACAGTTGTAAAAAAATCTTTTTCAAACTTTTTGTATTAATCATTTTCTCTTACCTTTGCCTTCCGAAAAAAATAGGGCTGGTTTTGTATTGGCCAAATTTCAGGAAAAGTTCTTTTGAAAATGCCGAAGTAGCTCAGTTGGTAGAGCAGCTGATTTGTAATCAGCAGGTCGCTGGTTCGACTCCAGTCTTCGGCTCAG
>JAYVJU010000388.1:0-24205 GCA_043769035.1 Ferruginibacter sp. | reverse complement strand
CAGGAGTTGATTGAAAATATTGAGGTTGAGGCTAAATTCAATCCTACTAAAACACAAGCCGAAGAAATAATGCAGCGATACGGACGCATTAAGCACATTATGCAACAAACTGTTGTGGAAAGTGACCCGCTGCAAAAAGCATTATTTACCGAAAAGCTCGATAACCTTTTATTACACCGCTATTGGGGCTATATTATTTTAGTTTCGGTTTTATTTCTGTTGTTTCAAAGTGTGTTCTGGATTGCAACATATCCTATGGATGGAATTGAATGGATCTTTGGCCAGTTGGGTGGCTGGCTTGGCAGTACACTACCACAAACCTGGTGGAGTGACCTGCTTATTAATGGTGTGGTTGCAGGCCTTAGTGGCATAATGGTTTTTATACCACAGATAATGATACTATTTGGTTTAATAACCATTTTGGAAGACAGTGGTTATATGGCAAGAATAAGTTTTTTAACCGATAAGCTCATGCGTAAGGTTGGGCTCAACGGAAAAAGTGTAATGCCGATGATAAGCGGCTACGCCTGTGCTGTACCGGCCATTATGAGTGCAAGAAATATTGAAAATAAAAAAGAACGCCTGCTTACTATAATGATAACCCCATTACTAAGCTGCAGCGCAAGATTGCCGGTTTACACCATTCTGATAGCTTTAATTATTCCTTCTAAATTATATTTTGGTTTTATAAGCCTTCATGGCTTGGTAATGATGTGCCTTTATTTATTAGGTACTGTTATGGCTTTAATTGTAGCCTGGGTAATGAAATGGTTTATTAAAAGTACTGAACGCAGCTTTTTTATTCTGGAGCTACCGGTGTACCGTGGCCCAAGATGGAAGAACGCCATTGCCACCATGATTGAAAAAGCAAAAATATTTGTGTTTGATGCCGGTAAAATAATAATGCTGATAAGCTTGCTGCTTTGGGTTTTAAGTACCTATGGCCCTAAGGAAAAAATGCAGGCAGTAACTGCTAAATATGAACAGCTAATTACCGCAAATCCGCAGCAGGCAACCGAATTAAATAAACAACGTAAAACAGCATTATTGCAAAACTCTTATGCAGGTACATTGGGCCAGGCAATTGAACCGGTTATCCGTCCTTTAGGTTACGACTGGAAAATTGGTATTGCCTTAATAACTTCTTTTGCTGCAAGAGAAGTTTTTGTTGGTACAATGGCTACTTTATACAGCGTAGGCGACGATGCTGATGCCAACAACAGCACACTACGCCAAAAAATGGCTGCTGCTGTCCGTACTGATGGCAGTAAGGTTTATGACCTGGCAACCGGTTTATCTTTATTGGTATTTTATGTACTGGCCATGCAATGCATGAGCACACTGGCCATAGTAAAACGGGAAACCCGTAGTTGGAAATGGCCCACTATTCAATTAATATATATGACGGCGCTGGCATATTTTTTAAGCTGGCTGACATATATCATTGTAAAATAAAAAGCCCCATCTTATTAGCGGGGCTCTTTTATAAAAAACTATTTTTTCTTACCAATCTACTGCATAACTAATCCTGTTCTTAACCTGCGGATAAATTTTTCTATACAATTCATTTAACACATCTTCCTTACGGGGTTCGTTATAACGTTTGTTATTTACTAATGCCCAATCGTTGTTATCAAGGGCACGACTGTCGCCGGTATAAGTAGCATTTTCTTCTTCCCATCTGTAATCATCACTATAAGTATTGTAGCTTATATTTTTCCGGCTGGTAACATCAGTAATGTTTACATCCATCTGGCCACGGGCCGTAAAACTTTGCTTTGAAATATTAAGAGTAGCGTACACGGTTTTATAAATGGTTTTGCCAGTACTATCCTTACCTGCTTCAATTTGTTTGTTAACATTACGGCTGTAGTTGTATGTTGTTGGCCGTGGAATATTCATGTTGCGTAAAGTAAGGTCCACTACCCAATCCGGCTGTACATTATCTCTCCTGGCTTCCCATTCCGTATAAAACTTTGCAGGATAACGGCTGGCATATTTGCCACCCAGCTCACGTATTAAAGTTTGCTGAAAATATTCGTTACTGTAATTATATCCGGTATTGCCCCAGCCGCTGTTAAAGAAGAATGAATTATCCTGTACAGGGTTTATCACCACATTAATGGTGGCATTTTGGTACGCCTCATCCATTTTCGATTTAACATCTTTATACCCCGGTACCCAATTGCCTGCTTTTTTAAAATAACTATACGCCTTTTTAGCATCATCACGATAATTACTTTGCAGCAATGTAACAGCCTGTTCATAATAGTCGGCAGCTGCATTTTGTTTTGCATCGTAAATATCATTTTGATAATTAACAGCATTTACCAAACGGTTTGCACCATCAGTATTGCTTACTGTTTCATACATTCTTTGCAGCGTACTGTATTCTTCAATAATTTTATCCCAACGACTGATCTCTTTATACGTTTTATAAGTATTTATTTTTTTAAGATGGTTTTGCTGCACCCGTGCATACACTTCCGGAAGTGCTTTAACTGCATCTTCATCGTTGCTGTGTTTACCTAATTTTTTAACAATATCAAACAGGGTTTTATCTTCATCACCTCTTGATAAATAATCTTTACTGGTTTTACATGATGACATTAAAAACAATGTAGCAGTAATAAGTAAAAGTCGTTTCATAATTTGTTTCCTCCTTTACTACTAATACGCAAAGCCAGTGCCACCAGCTTAGCAGGCGCTGTTGTTATAAATATTTTAACAATTATAGTAACGGTTGTAAGCTTTTGATATTGCTTTATTGTAAAAAGCTACAATAATTCAGGAAATAATAAGGTAAACACCGTGCCTTCGCCTTCTTTACTTTGTACCTGTATATTGCCTTTATGCAGCAGCATAATTTGTTTGCATAAGCTAAGGCCAATACCACTACCACTTTTTTTAGTACTAAAGAAGGGGATAAAAATTTTATCGGATACCTCTGCAGATATGCCGGTTCCATTGTCGGAAACCTTAATTAATAATTTATTGTACTCATGCAGTGCCGATAAAATGATGCGGGGGTTTGGCTTTTCTTTTACAGCTTCCAGTGCATTTACAACTAAATTAATAAGTACCTGCTCCACCAGGTTTATATCCACCGAAGCGGTTAAATGCGGATCTTTAAGAATTATTTCCAATTCAATTTTTTTTTGCTCCAGCGTGGGTTGCATTAACGAATGCAGGTTTTCGAATACATCACGAACAAAAACTTTTTTTAAGTTAGGTGTGGTTATTTTATTAAGGTTGCGGTAAGTTTCTGTAAATTTTAGTAAGCCCTCGCTGCGGCGTTGTATAGTTTCCAGACCCAGCTCCAGGTCGTCCATATTACTGCTGTTGGTTGCCGAAAAAGAATTGGCTTGCGATAAACGGTTTTTTAAAGTGGCGGCAAGAGAAGAAATGGGCGCTACCGAATTCATAATCTCATGCGTCATTACACTCAGCAATTTTTGCCAGGCCCTTGCTTCAGTTTCATCTAATGCTTCATTAATATTCTGGCAGGCAATTACTTTATTAATTTTTCCTTCGGTTTGAAACATAGTGGCGGCAAGTAATAATTTAATTTGCCTGTTTTCTTTTGTTATGGTTACCACTTTGGTTTCTCCGGGTCTTATTGCTATAGCTTCGTGGTAAAGGTTAGCTTCTCTTTTTTGTAATGAGTGAATAGTTTTTAAGTAAGGGATATCCATCATTTTTTTAAACGTATCATTCATCCAGTTCAACTCTCCCGATTCGGTTTCGTAAGAAATAATTCCGGTATCCACCAACTCCAGAATTTTTTTAAGGTACTGGTATTGTATTTCTTTTTCTTTACTGATAATTTTAAAAGTGCTGTTGATTTCATTAAAGCCTTTGCGTAGTGGTTGCAACTCGGCCGAAGCTTGCTTTACATTAAAGTATCTCGAAAAATCACGGTAGTGAATGGAGGTTACAAAATCCTGTACTTCGTCCTGCGCTTTTTTAAGCATCTTATAAATATCATACATCAAATAAACAATAGCAATGCCCAGCAGCGATGAATACAAATAATTTTTGTTTACTAAAAACCATGCAGCGGCTGTTAGTGCTGCAAACAACAGCACCAGCTTTAATAATAACCGCCATTCAATTTTTTTAAATATCATATTTACTTAACCTTCTGTATAAAGCAGTTCTTGTTAAGCCCAGTTCCTTTGCGGCTTTAGTAATATTGCCACTATGTTTTTCAATTACTTTTTGTATGGCATTGCGTTCAACAGTACTTAAACGAAAATCGGCTGCATCATCGTCATCCTGCTGCAATTGATTTTCCAGCGACGAAAAAATAAGATCAGTTTCATTAATAACATCACCCTCGCTCATAATAACCGTTCGTTCAATTACGTACTGCAGCTCTCTTACGTTACCAGGAAAATGGTATTGTTCCAATTTATTCAATGCTGCCACATCCAGTACCATATCTGGTTTAAAATATTTAGCGGCATACAGTTTTACAAAATGCTTTGCAAGCAACTCTATGTCTTTATCCCTTTTTCTTAATGGCGGTATAGTAATTTCAACTGTATTAATGCGGTAGATGAGGTCTTTTCTAAAACGGGTTTCATCGGCCAGAGCTGCAAAAGGAACATTGGTTGCACACACTAAACGTATATCAACCGGAACAGGTTGGTTGCTGCCCAGCCTGGTAACCTGCCGGTTTTGTAAAACGGTTAACAGCCTGGCCTGTTGTTGCAAACTTATATTTCCAATCTCATCTAAAAATAAAGTGCCGCTGTCGGCTGCTTCAAACCTGCCCATACGGTCTTCTTTGGCATCGGTAAAAGCGCCTCTTTTATAACCAAATAATTCACTTTCAAATAAAGTTTCTGTTAAAGAACCGGCATCAACTTTTACAAAAGGTTTATTTGCCCGTAGCGATCTTTGATGAATAGCTTTTGCCACCAAATCTTTTCCGGTACCATTTTCTCCAAGTATAAGTATGTTAGCATCGGTAGGTGCAATCTTTTCTATCTTTTTAAAAATATCCTGCATTGGTTCCGATTGTCCCAGCAGCTCTGTTCCAATAATCGAATTATTACTGCTGGCGGTAACAGTTGTTATTCCCGATTTTCTCTGTAATAATTCCTTTATCGTTTCCAGCAACCTTTCATTATGCCATGGCTTTATCATAAAATCGCCGGCGCCTTCCTTTAAGCAACGAACTGCCAGGTCAATATCACCATAAGCAGTTATCATTATTACAGCCGTAGAAGGAGAAAGTTCTTTTATCTTTTTTAACCAAAAAATACCTTCATTACCTGTATTAATGCTGCTGTTGAAATTCATATCCAGCAAAATCAAATCAAATTTTTTGGCAGGTAACAAAGTTTTAATGGCATCGGGGTTTTTTTCAATCACTACCTCCTTTACTTCTGTTTTTAACAACAGCCTTACTGCCGTTAATACATCTGTATCATCGTCAATTACCAATATAGTAGCATTTTTAAGCACCATTACTTTGTTTGTTAAGTACCCTTATATATTTATGCCAAATGTACAATTGCATGATAACAAAAAGCTTATTTAATTTAACATAAAATAATTGTATCAAAAGCGTACACCCGGTGTATCAAAAGCGTACACTTGTGCAAAGTAGAATTAACTAAACCCCTGATTACTATATACTTTAAAAACTGGCACAGCTTTACTATATCATATCGGTAATTATAATCTTCTTATTTGGTACAGAGCTGAAAAAACATCGCCAATTATCAACCCGGATGATATTTTCTAACACCGAAAAGACAGGTTAAGTAACTTTCAGAAAATATTTTACATGGATAGAGTTATAGAAAAAAAGACATGGACAAAAAAACGCCTGCTGCTGATAGCGGGGATTGTTGCATTGGTAGGACTCATTTTTGCAAGCTGGTATTTTACATCGGGTAAATCAAAACTAAATGTAAATACCGAACGCCTCACCATCAGCGAAATTAAGAAAGGGCCTTTTCAGGAATTTATACCCGTTAATGGTATTGTGCTGCCACAAACCACTATTTATTTAGATGCTATGGAAGGCGGTAGGGTAGAAGAAAAATATGTGGAAGATGGCACCATGATGAAAAAAGACCAACCCATAATGCGGTTAAGCAATTCTGATTTGGAGTTGAGCTTGGCCAACCAAGAAACACAGGTGTACAATGTACTTACGCAAATGAACATCTCCCGCAATAATGCTACACAAAACACTACCGGCAAATTAAACCAAATGGCCGAAGTGGATAATGCTTTTGCTGAAGCAGAAAGAATTTATAAACTGAATAAAAAATTATTTGAGCAAAAAGTAATTGGTCATCAAGAATTTCAGCAATCGGAAAATAATTACAACTACCAGGTGCGGAGAAAAAAATTGAGTACTGATATTTTACAACAAGATGGCGCTGCGGTAAAATTAATGAGCGATCAGGACCGCCAATCTTTAGGCAGAATGCAAAACACCTTAGCATTGATGCGCCAAAAAGTGGGCGACTTAATTGTACGGTCACCCATTGATGGGCAGCTTACTTCGTTAGATGCAGAAATTGGACAATCTAAAAATAAAGGTGAAAGACTTGGGCAGATAGATGCCGCCACCGGATTTAAAGTACGGGTAGATGTAGACGAACATTATATTTCCAGAATTTTTATTGGTCTTAGCGGCGGTGCTACCATTGCAGGTAAAGATTATAAACTAACGATTAAAAAAGTTTTTACGCAAGTAACTGCAGGCCGCTTTCAGGTGGATATGGAATTTAACGATTCTATACCGCAAGGCATACGCCGTGGACAAACACTGCAAATACGCCTTGCTTTAAGCGACGAAACTGAAGCGATTCTTTTACCCAAGGGTGGTTTTTACCAGCAAACGGGCGGCAACTGGATTTTTAAATTATCCGAAGATGGCAAGATGGCGTATAAAGTAGATATACAACTGAACCGACAAAGCCCCGATTATTATGAAGTGGTACAGGGCTTGAAGCCGGGGGATAAAGTGGTTACATCCAGTTATGAAACCTATGGTACCATGCAGGAGCTGGTGCTGAAGAAGGAATAGGAAAATGCAAATAGAGTATTAAAGTTGAAAAGTAAATAAAGTAAAAAAGTATAGCCATGATTAAAATTACCCAGTTAGAAAAAATTTACCGTACCGAAGATGTGGAAACCGTTGCCTTAAACAAACTAACCATTGATGTAAAGGAAGGAGAATTTGTTGCCATTATGGGGCCATCGGGTTGTGGCAAATCCACCTTGCTTAATATTTTGGGTTTGTTGGATGATCCGGATGGTGGAAGTTTTTTATTTAACGGAATAGAAGTAGCAGGCTTTAACGAACGCAAAAGAGCCGACCTGCGTAAACACAATATTGGTTTTGTGTTTCAAAGTTTTAACCTGATTGACGAACTTACCGTTTTTGAAAACGTAGAGCTACCGCTTATTTACACCGGCGTAAAACCTGCCGACCGTAAAAAAAGAGTGGATGAGGTTTTGGATAAAGTGCAAATTATGCACCGCCGCAATCACTATCCACAGCAACTTTCTGGTGGCCAACAACAACGTGTAGCCGTAGCAAGAGCGGTAGTAAATAAACCTAAATTAATTTTAGCAGATGAACCTACTGGTAACCTGGATTCATCCAACGGTAATGAAGTAATGCAGATGCTGACAGATTTAAACGAACAGGGCACTACCGTAATAATGGTAACACATAGTGAGCATGATGCAAGATATAGCCATCGTATAATAAGAATGCTGGATGGTCAGGCTGTAGTAGAAAATATTATGGTGTAAAAAAAATTGCAAGCTATCAACACTGCCATGAAAAATAGCTTGCAGCAATTACTAGTTTACTGCACACTGTGAATTACTGATCATCCATTTTAAATTACTTAAAGTATAGCCATGTTTAAAAATTATTTAAAAACACTTTGGCGCAATATGCAGAAAAATAAACTGCATACCGCTATTAATGTAACCGGCATGGCCGTAGCATTTACCTGTAGTATTCTGCTGCTGGTAATGGTGTACAACGAATTTTCTTTTGATAGTTTTCATGAAAAAAAAGCCAGGCTTTTTAAATTACACCGCTATGCTAACAGCCCAGAGGGATTAGATGTAAGCTCTTCAATGGCCTATCCTGCAGCAGCGGTAGCAAAATCAGAAAATATTGGTATAGAAAAAGCCACCCGTATAAAAAAACGGGGCAAAGAAATACGCTACAAGGATAAAACATTGGAAAATTCCATCCAATTAGTAGATGATGATTTTTTTAGCATGTTCTCTTTTCCTGTTATAAAAGGTACACTACAGCACCCGTTGGCTAATGTTGGCGATGTGGTATTGAGTGAAACCACAGCCAATAATCTTTTTGGTACCCAAGACCCCATTGGCAAAGCAGTTGAAGTAAAAGTGAATGGTAAATGGATTAGCCTTGTGGTAACTACGGTTTTAAAGGATGCTCCATTAAATTCTTCTATCAGGTATTCGGTACTGGCCCGTACCGAAATTGATCCTGATTATGCAGCTTTAAAAGAGGATTGGCACAGCACCCACCACAGCGTGTATGTACAATTAAGTGCTAATGCTACAGTGGCAAGTGTAAATAAGCAATTGACCAATCTTACAAAAAAATACAACACTGAAGATGTTGACTATTTAATTAAAAAAGGATTTACAAAAGATGCCGATGGCAATTACGCCGGCCAAAAATTATTACCCATTGAAGAACTGCATTTTAATGCTAAACTGGGTACAGGCAATGCTGTTAGTAAACCATTTTTGTACATCTTATTGCTGGTAGCCTGTGTTATTGTTTTAATTGCCTGTTTCAATTTTATTAACCTCAACATTGGTTTGTCTTTTACCCGTACCAAAGAAATTGGTATTCGCAAATGCCTGGGCGCAGGCAAGCGGCAGGTGTGGTTGCAGGTATGGGGCGAAAGTGTGGTAACCGTTTTAACAGCTATGATTATTGGCATTATTGTTACGGCAGTTTTAATGAAAGGCTTTAATAAATTGATGCAGTCAAAGTTTGATACCACATTATTATACCAACCGGTTATTATTTTTAGCCTGGTAATAATGGTGCTGCTGGTTTCTTTAATTGCCTCTGGTTACCCTTCTTACATTATGGGTAAATTAAAAACTGTAGAAATTTTAAAAGGAAAAATATCTTTAAAAAAACCCGGCATCTTTCGAAATGCTTTAATTGTGGCACAGTTTGTAATTGCCATAGTACTAATCTGCACTACGGTTATCATTTACCAGCAGTTTCAGCATTTACGCAAAGCCCCATTGGGCTATACCACTGCATCACTAATTACAGTACCCATAAAACAATACGAAAAAGGAAAAGATATCGTGGCAAAAATGCGAACCCTGCTGTCTTCACAAACTTCGGTAACCAGTGTTTCTGGTTCGGATGTAAACTTAGGCGTTGGTATGGATGGTAGCACCAATCAAACAGGTTATGGTTTTGATTACAAAGGTAAATCGGTAAATACTTCTTACATGTCTGCCAATTACGATATTTTAAAAACCCTGAATATTCCTGCAAAAGAAGGCCGTGATTTTACAACTGCTTATGCTGCGGATACAGCCAACTCGATAATAATTACTGAAAGTATGGCCAAACAATTGGGCGAAAAAAATGTACTCGGCCTTTCTTTTTATGCCGATAGCAGCCGCCCCAAATGGACGGTGGTAGGCGTAATACCCGATTTTCATTTGTATTCGATGTACGAAAAAAATGAACCACTTACTATTTCTTTAAACAGCAATTCATTTATCAGCTATGTGTTAATAAGGGTGAATACACAAAATCCCACTGCTACACTGGAGCAAATAAAAAATGTATATGCACAGGTAGAGCCCGACGTAGAATTTAAAGGCTCGTATGTAGATGAAAATATCGAACGCTGGTACACCAATGAAAAAAGATTGTCCACCATGTTTTCTATTGCAGCATTGGTAGCCATCATACTTTCCTGCATGGGTTTATTTGGTATGGCTTTTATCATCATCCGCCAAAGGGTAAAAGAAATTGGCGTACGCAAAGTATTGGGTGCATCTGTTAGTGGCATTGCCACATTGGTTACCAAAGAATTTATTAAGCCAGTAGTTATAGCGCTGGTAATTGCCACACCTATTGCCTGGTGGGCCATGTACAAATGGCTGCAGGATTTTACGTATCGCATTACTGTGCAATGGTGGGTATTTGCTTTGGCTGGTGTAGTGGCAATATTAATTGCAATTGCTACCGTATGCTTTCATGCAATTAAAGCGGCGTTAACCAACCCGGTAAAATCATTACGAACAGAATAAAAATGGGTATGATTAAAAATTATTTTAAAATAGCATGGAGAAATATTGTTCAACACAAAATTTTTTCTCTGCTGAATGTTCTTGGACTTGCTTTGAGCATAGCTGCAGGGGCAATTATATTGCTGCTATACCAGGATGGATACAGCTATGATACCTTTCACAAAAATCCTGAACTGATCTATCGTGTTAATACAATTGCTGCTATGAAAGCTGGCGGAACCGAAGCATACGCCACAACTCCGTCTTCTGTAAGCAAGATACTTGAATCACAATTTACTGCTATTGATGAGGTAGCCACATTAAAAGTATTAAAGGATGAAATTGTCAAGGATAATGAAACGATACAATTTCAAGGAAAAATTGCCGAAAAATCTTTCCTTGAAATTTTTAATTTCGGTTTAGAATCAGGAGATAAAAATACCGCTCTGCAAGAACCTAACTCGATTCTTATTTCGTCAAAACTGAGCCAGAAGCTTTTTAGAAATGAAAATGCCAAGGGCAAAATAATTCAAACCAGTCAACATGGATCTTACAAAGTGACTGGTGTTTTACAACCTGATCCGGGAAAAACCCATTTCGAATTTGAGGCTTTGCTTTCTTCCAAACAAGGGGAACTTAGTCAGGAAAATTTTTTCGATCTCAAAACTACGTACACTTACATTAAAGTGCGGCCCCACAGCAATCCTGATGCTATTGCCAAAGCGCTTAACCAACAATTGGCTCCTCATTTTAAAAATTTGCCATTACTTTCCCCCGATGCCAGTTATTCATTTGAGTTGCAGCCTTTAAATGAAATTACGCCAGGTTATAGTATAGCCAATGGTATGGGCAAAGGCTTACCTGGTCACTTATTAAACTTTTTGGCATTGATGGCGCTTGTAGTTATAGTCTCAGCTATTTTTAATTACACCAATCTTACCCTGGCAAAATCGTTTCGGCGTGCCAAAGAGATCGGTGTGCGTAAAGTGATGGGAGCTACACGTAAACAAATTTTAATTCAACTCATAACCGAAGGTATCCTGATTGCGCTTGTTGCCCTGATGTTTGCATTTGTTTTTGTTATTTTTTTCAGATCAGCACTTGATCAACTGCAAAGTTTTCAGTTCTTTGATTTGAATGTAAAAATTACTCCCGCCTCCATCCTGTATTTTATACTATTTGCAATAATTACCGGGGCCGTTGCAGGGTTCATTCCAGCTATCACTATGTCTAAACTCAATCCTATTGCAGCGCTTCGCAAAATTGAAAATATCAAAATCATTAAACGAATAGGGCTTACAAAAACACTTTTGGTAATGCAGTTTTCCGTTAGTATGCTGTTTATTATGATTGTTACCACTCTTTATAAACAAGTAAAATTTGCGGTGAATATGGATTATGGTTTTAAAACAGATCAAATTTATAATGTTCAACTGCAAGGAATACCTACAGCTGTAGCTAAAGCCAAATTTAATTCACTGCCGGGTGTAGAGCGTATTTCGGCCATAAATATTCCAATGGGAACATATGAGGGATCCCGTATAGGATACAAGGTTAACAAAACAGGTGAATTCAATAAAATAAAAATTTATTCAATAGATGAAAATTTAATTCCCAACCTGGATATCAGCCTGGTTTCAGGTAAAAATTTTGAATCAAATTCGCCGGCAAATGCTAACCAGGTTATAGTAAATGAATTGTTTATAAAAAATAACAAATTGGGTAATGCGCCTGAGGCAATTGGAAAAGAAGTCTTTCTTAATGATTCCAGCACAGCCACGATACGTGCTGTTGTAAAGGATTTCTTGTTCAAACCCGCAGACGAAGCCCTGTCAGCTTTGATGCTTAGATACAAGCCGGCTGAATGGGAATTGCTCAATATTAAGATTGCTGCAAACCGATTCGAACAGACTAAAGCAGATTTACAAAAGGCGTGGAAGGAAATTGCTCCAAATCGTGAATTTAGTGGCGAATTATATACTACAACTATTCAAAATAATTATGCTATCCTGGAAGATGTAAATAAGGTTATTCAATTCTTTGCGTTGCTGGGTATTGTTATTTGCCTTATGGGCCTGTTGGGCATTACTATCTATTCAGTAGAAAAGCGCCAAAAGGAAATAAGCCTTCGAAAGGTACTGGGTGCAACAGAAAAGGAAATTGCATTTACACTTTCAAAAAGCTTTGTCGGGTTGCTTGTTACCGGCTTTATTATTTCAATTCCATCAGGCATGTTTATATGCAATCTGATCCTGAATAATTTTTCCAATCGAATTAATACAGGGCTAAACATTATTCTGCCCGGTTTTATCCTGCTCACACTTTTGGCGATTGTGACCATCGGTTCACAAACGTTCAATGCAGCAACGGCAAACCCCGTAAAAAGTTTACGTAACGAATAATAAGTATAACAATGATAAAAAATTATTTTAAAATAGCGTGGAGAAATCTTTTTAAAAGTAAAGGTTCGTCTTTCATAAATATTTTTGGTTTGGCAATAGGCATGACCGTTGCCATGCTGATTGGTTTTTGGATATACGATGAATTTTCTTTTAATAAGTACCATAAAAATTATAAGCGCATTGCAGTGGCTATGCAGCATCAAACTGGTAACGGTACAATTTATACCGGGCGTTCTATTCCTTTTCCTTTAGGTGATGAACTGCAAACAAAACACGGCAGCGATTTTAAATACGTCGTCATGTCTTCGTGGGAAGGGGAGCACATTCTTAGTGCAGGCGAACAAAAAGTTTCGCAGAGAGGCGCTTATATGGATGCAGATGCAGCAAAAATGCTTACACTTAAAATGTTGAAAGGATCAGATGACGGATTAAAAGAGCCTAATTCAATTTTATTATCAGCATCAGCGGCAAAAGCTGTTTTTGGTACTGCCGATCCTATTAACCAGGTGATGAAGATTGATAATAAGCAGGATGTAAAAGTTACCGGCGTTTATGAAGATATTGCGTATAATACCAAGTTTAGAAGTCTGATGTTTATTGCGCCATGGAAATTATATATTACTACACAGGAATGGATAAAATATACTTCCAAGGACTGGGGCAACAATTCTTTTCAGCTATATGTACAAATTGCAGATAATGCCGATTTTGCCAGTGTAAACAAACGTATAATTAATGCTAAGCAGGATAATCTAAACCTGGAAGAAAAAAAATATAATGCACAAATATTTTTACAGCCCATGCAAGATTGGCATTTAAGATCCAATTGGGAAAATGGAATAAGAACAGGTGGGCTTATTGATTATGTTTGGCTGTTTTTAATAATTGGCGTGTTTGTGTTACTATTAGCCTGTATCAATTTTATGAACCTCAGCACTGCACGGTCAGAAAAAAGAGCAAAGGAAGTGGGTATTCGTAAAGCTATCGGTTCTTTACGCAGCCAATTGATCGGGCAGTTTTTTTCCGAATCATTATTGGTAGTAGGGTTTGCCTTTTTATTATCGTTGCTGCTAACGCAATTAATAATGCCCTTGTTTAATGATATGGCCAGTAAAAAAATGACGATGTTATGGGATAACCCGATGTTCTGGCTAATGAGTATTGGCTTTGCACTATTTACCGGTATTATTGCCGGCAGTTATCCTGCATTATACTTGTCTTCTTTTAAGCCGGTAAAAGTTTTAAACGGAACGTTTAGGGTTGGCCGCTTTGCAGCAATACCAAGAAAAATTTTAGTAGTACTCCAGTTCACTGTTTCTGTTACCCTTATCATTGGAACCATCATTGTATATCGCCAGATACAGTATTCAAAAGAGCGCCCTGTTGGTTACGACAGGAACGCATTGATGATGGTGCCTATGAAAACACCGGAGTTTGAGAATAAACTTGAACTGTTGCAAAAAGACCTGATTGGTAATGGCGCTGTTACTCAAATAGCGGAATCCTCCAGCCCGGTTACACAGGTATGGTCTAATAATGGCGGCATAAGCTGGCCTGGTAAAGACCCTAGCTTGGATGTAGATTTTGCCACCATCTGGGTATCACATGATTTTGGCAAAACAGTAGGTTGGCAATTTTCACAAGGCCGTGATTTTTCAAAAGATTTTCTTACCGATTCTGCCGGCATTATTATCAACGAGGCTTCTGTAAAATTTATGAATATTAAAAACCCATTGGGTACCCAGGTAAAATGGGGCAGAAATGAAAATGCAAGGTATTATACCATTATTGGCGTAGTAAAAGATATGCTGATGGAATCGCCTTATGAACCTGTAAAGCAGTCGATGTATTTGTTGAATAAAGAAAACGCAAACTGGATCAACCTTAAATTAAATCCCAATAAAAGTGCAAAAGAATCTATTACTAAAATAGAAGCGGCATTTAAAAAATTAACCCCCAGTTCGCCTTTCGATTACAAATTTGCAGATGAAGAATATGCAAAGAAATTTTCTGACGAAGAAAGGATCGGTAAGCTTGCAGGCTTCTTCACCCTTCTTGCTGTTTTAATCAGTTGCCTGGGTTTATTTGGCTTGGCTTCTTTTATGGCAGAGCAACGCACCAAAGAAATTGGTGTAAGAAAAGTATTGGGAGCTTCGGTACTTAACCTGTGGCGATTGCTTTCTAAAGATTTTATTGTATTGGTATTCATTTCCTGTATTATTTCGGCACCATTGGCTTGGTACTTTTTGCATAACTGGTTACAGAAATATACGTACCGCACAACTATATCCTGGTGGGTATTCGCCGCAGCTTTTGCCGGCGCATTAATCATTACTTTATTAACCGTTAGTTTTCAAAGTATCAAAGCGGCATTGATGAATCCGGTAAAAAGTTTACGCAGCGAATAAAAATATAGCCATGATAAAAAACTATTTTAAAACTGCCTGGAGAAATTTAGTTAAACACAAACTATTTTCTTTTATAAATATTGCAGGCCTTGGCCTTGCCATACCTTTTGCATTACTGTGTTTAATACAGGTGGTGGCGGTATTTGAAACAGATAATTTTCATCCAAAGCCCGACAATACTTACAGAATTATTACCGATGTAAAAGAAGGTAATGGCGCTTTGGTAAAATCGGCCGCTTCGCCACTGGCACTGGCAGGTGATATGAAAACAAATTATCCCTTTGTGGAAAAAGCTACACCAGTGGTACGTGAATTTGGATGGGAGCTTACCAACAGAATAAAATCAATTAATGTAAACAGCATTTTTGTAGACCCTGACTTCTTTAGCATATTTGCTTTTCCAATGGAGCAAGGCTCTTTTTCTAACAGCCCCAATACACTGGTGATAACGCATGACATGGCTGAAATATTTTTTGGCAATGCCAATGCTGTGGGCAAAACATTATCGCACCACACTTATGGCGATCTAATTATAACCGGTGTATTAAAACCTTATAAACGCAATACACATTTTCGCAGCGATGTAATGGTGTCGATGGAAACTTACAGGCGCTTTACAAAAGATAATAGCAATAAAAATCTTACGGCTTATACCTATGTGTTACTAAAACAAAATACAGGTAAAAAAAATTTGGATGCTGCCTTGTTAGCAGTCGCAGCAAAAACAAATAGCACAGCAAAAACCGGCGAATCAACATTGCAATTTCGTAAGCAATTACTGAAAAAAATATCACCCGATTTTGAAAACCTGCAAAACAACGCTTATGTAGAAGACTACCAGGATGTGGCGGTAAACCTGCTGATGGCGGTGGCCATTATTTTGATGGCAGGATTTAATTATACCAATCTAACATTAGCCCGTTCCTTGAGCAGGGCAAAAGAAGTGGGTATTCGTAAAGTAGCAGGTGCTTTGCGCTATCAGTTGGTAGTGCAGTTTATTTGCGAAGCTATTCTTATTGCCATGCTTTCGCTGGCAGTAGGTTTTATTATTTTAAAAATAATGCAGCAGTACATACACATGCAATGGATAACATGGCAGGTAGATAATACAATAGCGCTGTGGGCTGTGTTTATTTTATTTACGTTGCTTACAGGTACTATTGCAGGTGCTGTGCCAGCAAGAATACTCTCGGCTTTTAATCCGGCAAAAGTTTTAAAAGGTAGCATAAGCCCTGCTTCGTTTGGTAAAGTGGGGTTTAGAAAAAGCCTGGTGGTAGTGCAGTTTGTTGCTACCTGTTGTTATGTTTTTTTTATCGGTAGTTTGTTCAGCCAGTTTCAATATATGGCAACTGATAATAAAAATTTTAATAGAAAAAATATTTACAACGTTTCAGTAAATGAAGGGTACAGGTTATTGCAAAATGATATGGTACTAAATAAAGAGGTGGATCGTGTAGGTTTGGTATCAACACCATTTGGTGGCGCCAGCGCCGAATGTATTATTAAAAAAGAAACAACAAGCGAAAACAGTACTGCTTCTTATTATGCTGCCAATGCAGATTTTATTAGCAATATGCAATTGCAATTTGTTGCAGGTAAAAATTTGCCACAAACCAACAGCGACTCTGCAACCAATTTTGTTGTATTAAACGAGCAGGCGCTTTACACACTGGGCTTAGGTACGCCGCAGGAAGCAATCGGCAAATCAATTATTTTAAATAATGATAAAACGGCCATTGTACAAGGGGTGGTTAAAAATTTCTGTTACTACATTTACCAGTTTTCTACACAGCCATTGGTAATGCAGTATAATCCTGCACAGTTTCATGTACTTAGTATTAAAACAAAAAATAACGTTGCCACTGCCGATTTTAAATTATCGCTGGAGCCAATATGGAAAAAATATTATCCGCATGAAGCTTTTGCTTTTACCGATTATGAAAAAGATTTGTTTAACAGGTATTACCCCGGTGCCGACATGCAGTTTTTAGGTATGGTAAGTTTTGTAGTGTTTGTAATTGCTATACTTGGCTTAATTGGAATGGTTACTTACAGCACCGAAAAAAGAATAAAAGAAATTGGTGTACGCAAAGTAATGGGTGCTTCTGTAACTGCAATTATTAAAGAACTCTCTGGCGGTTTTATAAAACTGATTGCTATTGCAGCCGCCATTTGTATTCCGCTTGGTTACGGAATTACCTGGTTTGCCAATAACATGTTTGCATTTAATAATGGCATTAATATAAAACTAATGCTGCTCTTGTTTTTTGTGGTGTTTATTATTGCGTTGCTTACAATTATTATTAACACCAGCAAAGCGGCGGCAGCTAATCCGGTAAAAAGTTTAAGAACAGAATAAGTAATAATTGAAAAACTAAAATATTTTATGTTAGCATTAAAAGGGATTTACAAATGGTTTAACAGCGGCAGCAACAAAACCTTTATTTTAAAAGATATTAACCTTACTGTAAAAGAAGGAGAGTTTATTTCTATCATGGGGCCATCAGGTTCGGGTAAATCAACACTGCTGAATGTAATTGGTATGCTGGATGAATTTAATGAAGGCGAGTATAATTTTATGCAGGAACCGGTACATAAAATTAAAGAAAAACAACGTGCCGCTTTGTACAAACAATATATTGGTTTTGTATTTCAGGCCTACCATTTAATTGATGAATTAACAGTGTATGAAAATATTGAAACACCTTTAATTTACCAGGATATAAAATCAGCCGAACGAAAAGCAATGGTAGCCGATATTTTAGATCGCTTTAATATTGTAGGTAAAAAAGATTTATTTCCCACACAACTATCTGGCGGGCAGCAACAATTGGTAGGTATTGCCAGGGCATTAATTGCCAAACCAAAATTGTTGTTGGCAGATGAACCCACCGGTAACTTAAACTCCAAACAAGGCGAAGAGATAATGGAATTGTTTAAAGAACTGAACAACGAAGGTGTAGCCATTATACAAGTAACTCATTCCGAAAAAAATGCAGCTTACGGCAGCAGGATAATTAATTTGCTGGATGGAAGAATAGAAAATTAATAAATACAATTTATAATAGTGATCATTAAAATAAAAGGTATGCGAAACAGTATAATAAGTGTGGCGTTTTTATTTTTTTCTGCAACAGTTGTGGCACAGGAAAATAAAATGACATTACAACAATGCGTTGACACCGCTATAAAAAATAATATCCGGGTAAAACAGGCAGGCCTGCAGGCAGATGCGGCAGCAGTAAATCTTAATCAATCAAAAGCAAATCTGCTTCCCGATCTTAATGGCGGTTTTGGATATGGTTTAAACCAGGGTAGAAATGTGGATCCCATTACCAATAACTATATCAATCAGCAACTGGCCTCATCAAATGTTAATCTTAGCAGCGGGTTGGTACTTTTTAATGGCATGCGTTTACAAAATCTTATAAAGCAAAACAACTTTACTTATGAAGCCTTCCAAATGGATCAGCAGCAGGCAAAAGATAATCTTACCCTTAATGTAATACTGGCTTACCTGCAGGTGTTAAGCAACGAAGATATTTTGGAAACCGGCAAAGCACAGATAGAAGTTACCAGGAAACAAGCAGAGCGGATGGGGATATTAGTAAAAGAAGGTGCAGCAGCAAATTATCTCCTGGCAGATCTTAAAGGGCAAGTAGCCAACGAACAAATTGCTATTATTAATGCAACTAATGCACTGCAGCAATCCAAATTAAGTTTATGCCAACTTATGAATATGGAGTACAACAGTGCTTTAAAACTGGAAAAAGCAGATGTTGAATTTCCTGCATCGGTATATGCCGAAACTGCCGCAGATGTATATCAAACCTCGCTGCAAAACTTTGCATTAATAAAAGCAAATAATTTAAGAACAAAGAGTGCAGAAAAAGCAATCAGCGTTTCCCGTGCCGGATTTTTTCCACTCATAAGGTTAAATGGTAATCTGGGCAGCAGCTATTCAAGTCTTGCACAATCGCTTACACCTACCAATATTTCGGAGGTGCAAACCGGTACTTATGTAATATTAAACGGTACTCAAAACTTAGTTTTAAGACAACAACAAAATTATTCTTCTTACAAAACCGGTTATACCAAACAACTAAACAATAACCTGGGCACTTTTGTGGGCATTAATATGCAAATCCCTTTGTTCAATAGTTTTCAAACTAAAAATAATATTAAAATTGCAAAAATTACTTATAAAAACACACAGTTAGAATCGGATAATACCAAGCTGCAGCTACAACAAAGTATTGAGCAGGCGCACCTGAACATGATAGCCGCTTACGAAAAATATAAAGTACTTACAGAGCAGGTACTCAATTTTGAAGAGTCTTTCAGGGCTGCCGAAATTAGGTTTAACAATGGCGTAATTAATGCTGCCGAATACCTGATAAGTAAAAATAATTTAGACCGTACTAAAATAAGCTTTGCACAGGCTAAGTACGAATACAGCTTCCGCACAAAAGTGCTGGATTATTATAAGGGAAATTAATAGCAGGAATTCTGCAATAGCAATGAGAATATGATTGACGAGCCGGGTTGCAGGGATGAAATAATCCCGGTTTTCCCGGCTTTTGTTTTAAATTTTTACGATAATGTTCACCACTCATCCCCAAAAATCCGCCTTTTATAAATTTAAAAATAATTTTTCAAGCTGGCAAAAACCCGTAAAATCCTTTACTGTATTGGTTTCTATGCAAAACAGGCTAATATTCACCACCCACTACTGTAAAAAATATGGTATTATGTGTTGCATAGTACTAAAATGTTTCTATCTTTGTGATGTGATAGAGGAAAACCGGTTTTCAATATCACAAAAAAGTATAGCCATGAATAAATTATTTTTCGTAAAGATCTTCGCAACACCCTCTCCTGCAGGAGAGGGCTGGGGTGAGGCTAAAACATTGAAGCCATGAACATTGATAACACAGCCAGCCAGATGCGGAAAGGAGTTCTGGAATTCTGTATCCTTTCTGTAATTCAGCAGGGAGAAGCATATCCCTCGGATATTATAGATAAGATGAAGGCCGCCAATTTTAATTTGTTGGAAGGCACATTGTATCCCCTGCTTACCCGATTGAAAAATGCGGAATTTTTAACCTACCGTTGGGTAGAAAGTAACAGTGGTCCGCCACGTAAATATTTTTCACTTACCGAAAAAGGTGCAGCCTTTTATAAAGAACTGGAAGCCACCTGGAATGAACTTGCCAACGCAGTAAAGGCAGTAACTGAGGAAAACACTAATCATTTTAACAACAACTTCAACAATCCTTAATAAACAAAAAGTATAGCCATGATTTGTTTTTTAAGACCATCAACTAACGAAACAAAAAATTAAAGCCATGAAACAAGTAATCAATATCAATTTCCAGGGCCGGGTGGTACCAATAGAAACCACCGCCTTTGAAATACTAAAAAATTACACCGACAGCCTGAACCGTCATTTTGTTAATGAGGAAGGTAAAGAAGAGATCATCAACGATATTGAAAGCCGTATTGGTGAACTTTTTCAGGAGCGGTTAAAAAAAGGCGCCACTTGTATTACCGATGATGATGTAAATGCCATCATTAACAGTATTGGCCGCCCTGAAGATTTTGAACCGATGGATGATGCTCAGCCAAGTAGTTCAAGTGCTTCATCTTCATCTGCAAATACCGCTCAACAGGAATCTGCAAACACTTATACTACAAGTGGACACAAGCGCCTGTTTAGAGATGAGAACAATAAAGTATTGGGGGGTGTTTGTGCCGGTTTAGCCAATTATTTTAATGTTGACATTGTTATAGTACGGGTAGTATTCGCAATTCTGTTTTTTGCTTTTGGGTTTGGATTATTGCCTTACATTATTATGTGGGTAGCGGTACCAAGCAGTGCAACTACTCAAATTGGGGGTGCTAAAAAAAAATTATTCCGGGATGGCGATGATAAAATGATTGCCGGTGTGTGCAGCGGTATAGGAAATTATTTTGGTATCAATCCATGGATACCAAGAGTACTATTCCTGCTTCCTTTTCTTTCTTTTATTTCACGCTGGGGCCATTGGGGCGGCTTCTGGGATTTTGGTGATGTGATCCGTTTTACTTTTAGTCCTACTTCATTAATAGTGTACATTATTTTGTGGATCGTAATTCCTGAAGCTGTAACTACTACTGAAAAACTGGAAATGAAAGGTGAAAAAGTAGATATCGATTCTATTAAACACTCTGTGATGGAAGAAATGAAAGGTGTAAGTAAAAAAGCACAAAAATTCGGGGCTGATGCGTCAAGTGTAATAACTGAAAAAGCTAAAACCGTATCGAGTGATGTACAGAATTTCGGCAGGCGCAACCGTGGCGGATTGGGAAATGTAATTGCCATGATAGCTAAAATATTTGCCTACTTTATAATTGGATGTGTGTGTTTTGCTTTTGTAATGGCATTGTTTGGATTAGGCATTTTCTCTGTTGGTGTTTTTCCGCTTAAAGATTATATATTAAAAGGTACATGGCAAAATATTTTTGCATGGGGTACATTGGTATTGTTTATTGCAGTTCCAATAATTGCAATCATTACCTGGCTGATAAGGAAAATTGCCCGGATGAGAAATAACAGCAAAATACTACGCCTTACTTTTGGAAGTTTATGGACAATTGGATGGGTTTGCATTATCCTGTTAATTACCTCAATAACCCGTGATTTTAAATCGCAAAGCCGCCTGGATGAGCAGGCAGTGCAATTAGTAAATCCACAAGTAAATAAATTAGTGATTTCTTCATCTATGCCGTTTACTAAAAAATATTACAGCCGCAACTGGATACGTTTTGAACCTTTTGAAAATTTAATAGACGAAGACACAGCTTATGTAAGAAATGTTTATGTAGAAATTGCAAAATCGCCTAACGACAGTTTTCAGGTAACCATGAAGAAGACAGCAAGGGGATACATAAGAACAGAAGCAAATGATTTAGCAAGCCGCATTCAGTTTAATGTTACACAAAAGGACTCTGTGTTGTTATTAGAAAAGGGAATTGCTATCAACAAAACAGATAAGTTCCGTAACCAGATGGTGATCATTACAGTATATGTACCCGTTGGAAAACAGGTTCGTATTAATAAAGGTATTGGATGGCCGGTACATTTTGGAGGTGGAAGATGGGACAACGATTGGGATAATGATATTTACGATTCTGAAGAAGATATCAGGTGGCAGAGCGATGTGGATTATGTAATGAAAGCTGATGGATTATTTACACTGGATGGCAGAAAAGCAGATGGATGGAATGACAGGAACCGCAAGTCAAAAAACCGGGATAACCAAAGAAATTATAACGGTGATAATTACAGGTATGATAAAAAAGCTGATTCGCTAAGACAGATACAGGAACAAAAACGCCAGCACATAAATGATTCACTAGAAAAAGTAAAAGAAAAAATAGACCGTATTCAGGACAGCCTTGACAGAACCAGCATTATGACTGTCGAACCAGGGCCAATAAGTTCTGTACAAATGCCTGGCTTTAATATTTTGCCAAACATTTATTAAATAGTTTCGATAGTTGAGTTGAAGTTGAAACACAAAGGTCCTGCCGTTACTGGCGGGACTCTTTTTAAAAAAATTTAACCATCCCAAAATTATTTGCCATGAAAAAAAGAAGCCCGTTTTTAACTGCCATCCTGCTGACTTTGTTAATTTCGACTGCATGCCATTTTCATAATGGCCACAAAAGAACAGTAAGGGTAAATAATGATAATACCTCTTTAAAGATTGAATATTGTGGCGAAGTTTTTTTTAATGAAGATGAAACAGCCATTGAAGAAATTTCACCCGATGGATATGTGAAATACAAAAGAAACGGAAAGCGTTTTATAGCCGAAAGTGATGAGGATGGAAATATTTCTTATAAATTATATAATGGCGATAGGTACGTGAATTATACTGACGATAACGCCAAAGAATTTATTGCCGATGCTGTAAGAGAAATTGCGGAACACTACAACAGGTAACAAATGATTTTTTTCATTTGATTACTGCAGTTATTTATTATTGAATAAGGAACACCTTACCTTTGTCTTACATCTGACAATAATAAATAAATTTTGCTTTAATGAAGAATACTCCCTTTACAGAAAAACATATTGCCTTTGGTGCAAAAATGGCTGAGTTTGCTGGCTATAACATGCCTATATCTTACAGCGGTATTAATGATGAACATGCAGCGGTAAGAAATAATGCCGGCGTTTTTGATGTAAGCCATATGGGTGAGTTTATTTTAAAAGGGGATAATGCCCTTGATCTTATTCAAAGAGTAACCACAAACGATGCATCAAAATTAACAAATGGCAAAGCCCAATACAGTTGTTTGCCAAATACTGATGGTGGAATTGTAGATGACCTGCTGGTGTATTGCGTAGAAGAAAATAAAGTGTATATGCTGGTGGTAAATGCAAGTAATATTGAAAAAGACTGGAACTGGATACAGCAGTTCAACACCGAAAAAGTGGAGATGCACAACATTTCTGATAAAACCTGTTTGCTGGCAATACAGGGACCTAACGCTACAAAAATATTACAGCCGCTTACCGATATGGATATTATGAACCTGAAATACTACACTTTTACAAAAGGCAAATTTGCCGGGGTAGAAAATGTTTTGGTAAGTGCTACAGGTTATACCGGCGCAGGTGGTGTTGAAATTTATTTTGAAGATGTTGATGGTGATGCAGCTAAAATATGGGATGCCATTTTTGACGCCGGAAAAACAGCAGGTATAAAACCAATTGGCCTGGGTGCAAGAGATACGCTAAGGCTGGAAATGGGTTTTTGTTTATATGGCAACGACATTAACGATACTACATCTCCATTAGAAGCCGGGCTTGGCTGGATAACAAAGTTTACAAAAGATTTTACCAACAAAGCTTATTTTGAAAAACAAAAAGCAGCAGGTGTTACAAAAAAAATGGTAGGTTTTGAAATGCTGGAAAGAGGCATTGCCCGACACGATCATGAAATAAAAGATTTTGAAGGAAATATAATAGGTAAAGTTACTTCGGGCACACAATCGCCGTCATTGAGTAAAGCAATTGGAATGGGCTATGTTGATAATAAG
>JAYVJU010000387.1:0-20462 GCA_043769035.1 Ferruginibacter sp. | reverse complement strand
TTTATTATTTAACTCGTAACTTAATAACCCGAAACCAGCAGCTAAGTAATGTACGCATATTTGCAGGGAAAATTTATTGATAAAAGCCCGGCACAGGTTTATGTAGATGTTAATGGTGTGGGATACGAAGTGAATATCAGTTTGAATACCTATTCGCAAATTCAAAATCTGGAGCAGGGGAAACTTTTTACGCACTTACAGGTAAAAGAAGACGGGCATGTGTTGTTTGGTTTTTTTGAAAAAGCAGAAAAAGAGATTTTTTTATTATTAATTGGCATTTCGGGGGTTGGAGCAGCTACTGCAAGGATGATGCTGTCTTCATTAAAACCCGAAGAAGTAAGCAGGGCAATTGTACAGGGTAATGTAAAGTTGCTGGAAAGTGTGAAAGGCATCGGGAAGAAAACTGCAGAGCGCCTTGTGCTGGAGCTTAAAGACAAATTAAGCAGGCAATCGCAAAGTGAAAGTATTTCGCCAAATTGGGGCAATAGTTTGGAATTGGATGCGTTAAATGCTTTAACTGCACTTGGCATATCAAGGCAACAGGCCGAACAATCCATAAAAAAAATCATCCTTGCAGAACCATCTGTATCTAAATTAGAAGATTTAATAAAAAAAGCCTTAAAAGCAATTTGATAGAACTCTACGTTAATTGATTTACCGGATGTTGCTTATTAGAAAATTTTCTTTCGGAAAAATAATTTGCTGTGGGGCGCTGTCAGTTATACTGTCGTTTTTTGTTGTACACAAAGCTGCCGCCCAGGCAAAAGATACCACACTTAAATTTCCCATTACAGATAGAAGAGGAGACGCAGTTTCAAACTTTCGCCGCAGTACTTACGACTTTAAAAATCCTTCCAATTTAAAAGATTCGGTGGTGTATGACGCTAAAACAAAGCGTTATATCGTGTATGAAAAAATTGGTAATAAATATTACCGTACACCCACTTCCTATTCATCAGAAGAGTATTGGCAAATGAGGAGCAGGCAGATGGAAATTGATTATTTTAAAAAAAGAGCCAATACCACCAGCATTCTTAACAGGGGGAAAATAAAACCTAAATTATCTATTTACGATAATCTGTTCAACCGTCTTTTTGGAAATGGTAAAATAAATATTACGCCGCAGGGCAATGTTGATGTAATAGCAGGCTACCAGGGACAGAATATTCAAAACCCCACTTTGCCGGAAAGGGCCAGGAAAAATGGCGGCTTTGATTTTGATATGAATGCTCAGCTTAATGTAAATGCAGATATCGGCGGCAAGTTAAAATTTCCTATCGCTTATAATACCCAGGCAAATTTTGGGCAGGATAATCAATTGAAATTAGATTATACCGGGCTTGATGATGAGATTATTAAGCGGTTTGAACTGGGTAATGTTTCTTTTCCCAGCCGCAGTACATTAATACCCGGCGCACAACAATTGTTTGGTGTAAAAACACAACTTCAGTTTGGAAAATTGTTTGTTACTACGGTGTTAGCCAATCAAAAATCTACAAGGCAATCCACCAATTTACAGGGCGGCTCATCGGCACAGTTATTTGAAGTAAAGGCAGATGAATATGAAGAGAACAGGCATTTTTTGGTAGGCCAGTATTTTAAAGCCAACTATAATAAAGTAATGCTGGATTTGCCGGCGGTAAGAGCGCCGATACAAATTTTGCGGATGGAAGTTTGGGTTACCAATAGAAATGGTACCACTACCGATACAAGAGATGTGGTTGGGTTAGCAAATTTGGGAGAAGATAACAGCCCGACTCCCGGTATTCCAACCAATGGCTCTAATCCAATTTATTCCACTATCATCGCAAATTCCGGTAATAGAAATCCTTCGCTGGTGTACAATAATTTACTGGGCCTGGGTTTGCAACCGGTACAGGATTTTGAAAAGACTTTTGCCCGTAAATTAGATTCCACTCAATACACGTATCATCCAAAAGTTGGTTTTATTTCGGTAAGCCAGCCCCTGCAAACTGATGAAGTGCTTGCAGTGGCTTATCAATATTCTTACAATGGAAAAATTTTCCAGGTGGGTGAGTTTTCGCAGGATCTGCCGCCGGATAGCTCTTCGGCCACACAAAAAATATTGTTTTTAAAATTATTAAAAGCCACATCGCAGCGCCCCAATTTACCAATATGGGGATTGATGATGAAGAATGTGTACCCCATTGGATACGGTACATTAACACCACAAGATTTTAAACTCGATGTATTATACCAGGAGCCGGGGCTTGGCCTAAAACGTTATGTACCATTTGGAAATAAAAATGGCGGCTTCCCAATCATTTCATTAATAAATTTAGACCGCTTAAATAATCAACTCGATCCGCAGCCCGATGGTGTGTTTGACTATGTGGAAGGCTATACCGTGTTCTCTCAATACAGCAGGATAATGTTCCCGGTACTGGAACCCTTTGGGCGGGATTTGGCAAAAGGCATTTATACTAATCCGAATTTACCTGCAATAGGCGATACCTTGTTTTATACTTTATACGATTCTATTAAGGCAGTGGCGCAACAATACCCCAATTTAAACCGCTATGTTTTAAAAGGCTCTGCAAAAATTTCGGGTTCTTCCGATATCAGCATTGGCTATAACGTTCCCCGTGGTTCGGTATCTGTTACCGCTGGCGGTAGAGCTTTGATGGAAGGTGTGGATTATGATATTAATTACGACCTGGGAACAATAAAGATCATCAACACCGCCATCATTAATTCGGGCATTCCGGTGCAGGTAAACTCCGAAAATAATGCAGCATTTGGCATACAGCAGCGCAATTACATGGGCTTGCGGTTTGATTATAATGCAAAGAATACAGCTAAAGAACAACTCTCTTTTGGAGGAACGCTGGTACGTTTGGGCGAAAGGCCTTTCTTTAATAAAACAAATATTGGTGAAGATCCCATACGCAATACCATGTATGGCCTTGATGTTAATTACAGAAAGGATATACCCCGTTTAACAAAGCTGCTGGATAAATTACCCTTTTACCAGGCAACGGCTCCATCAACATTAAATGCGTATGCAGAAGGGGCATTTTTAAAACCCGGCCATGCGCCTCAAATTGGTAAAGGCAATAAAGGCACTTCTTATATCGACGATTTTGAAAGCAGTAAATCAGGCATCGACCTTCGCTTTCCACAAAACATATGGGCTATGGCCTCAACACCGCAGGGTGCTACAGATAAAACCGGGAATATTATTCTTTTTCCCGAGGCAGTTGCAAATGATAACCTGGATTATGGAAAGAACCGGGCAAAAATTGCATGGTACCAGATTGAACAGCAATTACAACAGCTTAACGGCGCCAATAATCCAATTACAGACAGGGTGGAACTAAGCGACCCAAGGGTAAGGCAGGTATATCAAAAAGAAATTTTTCCGCAAAGAACGACCGGCTTTGGCGAAAGTTTTTTACAAACATTCGATTTATCATATTACCCAACCGACAGGGGTCCTTATAATTATGATGACGGCATAGCAAACGTTGCGGCAAACGGTAAACTATTAAAACCAAACCAGCGTTGGGGTGGTTTAATGCGTGCTCTCGATCAAACTGATTTTGAAACCGGCAATATTGAGTTTGTGGAGTTCTGGCTGCAGGATCCATTCATCAATTCACCTAAAAGACAAAATGCATCAAGTTCTACCGGAGGTAAATTATACTTTAATCTGGGTAATGTATCAGAAGATATTTTAAAAGACGGTAGGCGTTTTTATGAGAACGGATTGAATACACCCAACGCACCATCGCCAACCGATAATTCCACCTGGGGCAGGGTTCCTCGTAATCCTATACAGGTAACCAATGCATTCAGCAATAATCCGGATGACAGGATTTACCAGGATGTTGGCCTGGAAGGGTTGGATGATACAGCAGAAGTAAACAGGCGTGCTGCTTATCTTAACCAGTTAAGCACAAATTTTGGTGCAAGTTCAAAAGTATATCTCGATGCATTAAAAGATCCTTCAAGCGATAACTATAATAATTACCGTGGGGCCAATCTGGATCAGGTGGGTGCAGGTATTTTAGCCCGCTATAAAAACTTTAATAGTCAACAGGGTAATTCTCCTATTGCAGGAGATGGTCAGTTTTCTACGGCAGGAACATTATATCCCGATACTGAAGATTTAAACAGGGATAACACATTAAACCAAACCGAAGAATATTTTCAATACATCGTTGATATAAAACCACCAACAGCAGGCGAAATGACTATTGGTACAAATTATATTGTTGATAAAAAAGTTGTTCAGATCAGCGGTTTGGCAGATGGTTCAAGCAGGCCCGAAACCTGGTACCAGTTCAGAATACCTATCGGGCAGTACAATAAAAAAGTGGGTAATATCCCCGATTTTAAATCCATCAGGTTTATAAGAATGTTTTTAACCGACTTTAGTGACAGTGTTACTTTAAGGTTTGGCGAACTGCAGTTAACAAGAAATGTTTGGCGCACTTTTAAATATAAAATTGATACTTCAGGCCTTTATACACAATTAAATCCCGGGGCAACAACTTTTTCGGTAGGCGCTGTTAATATAGAAGAGAATGATAAGCGTTTCCCTTTTCCTTACCGTACACCACGGGAAATTGAAAGGCAGCAAACATTAAGCAGTAACGGGGTAAACTTATTACAGAATGAACAAAGTATGAGTTTGCAATTATGCAACCTGGCAAAAGACGATGCAAGGGGCGTATTTCAAACTTTTGGCAACAGGGATTTACGCCAGTACAAAAAAATTGCCATGTACATTCATGCGGAAAAATCTCAAAAAGTAGGGGTAAACCTGAATGATAGAGATTTGACAGCAGTTATACGTATAGGTACCGATTTTGTAAATAATTATTACCAGATAAGAATACCATTGTATTTAACACCGGCAAGTGCCGCCGGTATGGACGCCAACACGGCAGCGTATAATGATACACTATGGCTGCCCAGAAATTCTTTGGATATCAGCCTGGAGACATTAATAAAATTAAAACAAAGCCGCAATGCCGATCCTGCTGCACTTGTTACAAGAATATACAGGCAGATGCAGGCCAACGGACAGGAAATTGCTGTTATTGGAAGCCCTAACCTTGCTGAAATACGAGGTATTTTAATTGGGGTAGAAAATACCAACCAGGTACCCGATGCATGTGGTGAAGTGTGGGTAAATGAATTACGGTTAATATCGCTTGATGAAGAAGGAGGTTATGCAGCTTTGGGAAGAGTTGATCTCAATCTCTCCGACCTGGGAACTATTTCGTTTTCGGGTAATAAACATAGTGCAGGTTTTGGTACGCTGGAGCAAAGGGTAAATGAAAGATACAGAGATAACTTTACGCAATTTGATGTATCTGCCACATTGGAGCTGGGTAAACTGTTACCTAAAAAAGCAGCGATATCTATTCCGTTATTTGCAAGTTATAACCAGTCGGTAAGCACACCCGAATACGATCCTTATGACCTGGATATTAAACTGAAGGATAAATTAAAAACTGCAGATAAATCTAAAAGAGATTCGATTAAAAAAGATGCGATTGATTTTACATCAACCACAACGGTAAACTTTACCAACGTTCGTAAAAACCGTACCAGTACTAAAAAACCAAAAATTTACGACATCTCTAATATTGATGTGAGTTACTCTTACCTTAATACAAAAGTGCACAACCCTTTAATTGAAAGTAATGAGGTAACAAAGCATCATGGTGGATTGGGATATAACTTTAGCCCACAGCCAAAAACAATTGAACCGTTTAAAAAATTATTCCGCAAAACAAAAACACATTGGTTCGATCTGTTAAAGGATTTTAATGTCAACCTTGTTCCGGCTACATTAAGTTTCAGGGCAGATGTAAACCGCCAGTTTGGGGCTATACGTCCACGTAGTGTTGGCGCATCTAAATACGCTATTCCCGAAACCTATGATAAGTATTTTGTTTTTCAACGGGATTATATATTGCGCTGGAATTTTACCAAATCGCTCAATTTTGATTTTACAGCAACTAATAATTCAAGAGTTGATGAACCCGCTGGCCGTTTAGATACCAAAGAAAAGAAAGACAGTGTATGGAGAAGGTTTCTTAAAGGCGGAAGGAATACCACTTATACTCACTCTGCTAATTTTACTTACACATTACCTACTGCCAAGTTCCCTTTATTAGACTGGACAACAATGAATGTAAGTTACCAGGCCAGCTATAACTGGGTAGGGGCTTCACGTTTGGCAACCGACCTGGGTAATATTATTGAGAACGGGCAACAGAAAGAAGCTTCGGCACAATTTGATTTTACAAGGCTGTATCAAAAATCTAAATGGCTGCGCCAGTTAGAGCAGCCATCTAATAAAGAAGACAGGGAAAAATGGCGGAGCCGTATAACCAGGGTAAAAGATACAGTTATTACAAAAACAGGTAAAAAAATTATTAAGAAACGCAAAATCGTTGACCGTAATGCCATGCCTTATGTAGGAACACCGGAGAAAATTTTCGGTAAATTATTAACCAGCATCAAACAGGTTAGTGCATCACTTTCCGAAAATGCAAATACCCGTTTACCGGGCTATGCCGACAGTACAAAATATCTGGGGCAAAACTGGAAGAGTATGGCCCCGGGATTGGATTTTATTTTAGGCGGGCAACCCGATACCAATTGGTTAAATAATGCAGCAAAAAAAGGATTGATAACAAAAGACACCACCTTTAACTCTTTGTTTACTCAAAATTTCAACCAGTCAATTACTTTAACTGCACAACTGGAACCAATAAAAGACCTTACCATTTCGTTAAACCTTAAAAAAACATTCAATAAAAATTATTCCGAAACATTCCGCTATGCAGATACCAGTGGCGGTAATAATTATAAGTTTGGCCACCTTAACCCTTATGCAGGCGGTGGGTTTGATGTAAGTTATATTTCTTACAAAACACTGTTTGGCAAATTTGATCCCAACCGTGTTTCTGAAACCTTTAAAAAATTCCAGGATAACAGGTTAATATTGTCTGAACGTTTGGGAAAAGCCAACCCTTATACCAATAACCAGGTTGGTGCGGATGGTTATTATTATGGTTACGGAAAATATGCAATTGATGTGTTGGTACCTGCATTTATTGCAGCCTATACCGGCAGTGATCCTAAAAAAGTTTCTTTAATAAGACAAAATAATGCCAATATAAAATCAAACCCTTTTAGAGATATTATACCAAAACTAAACTGGAAAGTGGACTACAATGGGTTAAGCCGTGTTAAAGGGCTGGAAAAAATATTTACCAACTTCACTTTATCGCATGGCTATACCGGAAACCTCAGCATGAATGGATTTACATCTGCATTATTGTACGAGGATATATCAAGGTTTGGTTACCCATCTTTTTTCGATACACTGTCGAAAAACTTTATACCATATTTCTTAGTGCCTAATATTTCTATTGGCGAACAGTTTTCTCCGCTAATAGGTGTGGATATGATGTTTACCAATCAACTGCAGGCTAAGTTTGAATTTGCAAAAACAAGGCAACTGAGTTTAAGCCTTATCGATTTTCAATTGAGTGAAGTAAGAAGTACAGAATTAAGTATTGGAGCCGGTTATCGTAAACGTGGAATAAACCTGCCATTTAATATAAACCTGCCCAAATTTTTGCAGAGTAAAAAAGCCGATGTAAGCAAAAGTAAACTAGAAAATGAACTCAGCTTCAGGCTCGATTTTAAAATACGGGATAATGTAACTGCAAACAGCCGCCTTGACCAGGATAATAATTTTGCAACAGGGGGCAGTAAAGAAATTACCATCTCACCAAGTTTAGATTACCTGATCAATAACCGCATTAAGGTTAAATTCTATTACGATCAAAGGCGCATCATACCTTATATTTCATCAAGTGCACCAATAACCAATACAAGGGCGGGTGTGCAGGTAAATGTATCTTTAGCACAATAATTATTTAAGTAAATACAGTAAAAGGTCACCCTTGTTTTTGATGGTGACCTTTTTTAATAACATTGGTAAAGGAAGAGTAAAGTTACCTGTTGGCTGAATTGATTTTTTAACGCCCCTTAGGGGCCAAAAGGTTGGTAGAAAAAATAAGATAGAGGGCAAAAGTGCCGTAGGTACGATAGATTTGTTGCTCTTTTCTAACATGCCTGCGGCATTTAGTTTTTCTACGAACATATCATCCCTGCCGGCACTGATTAAATTAATTCCGTCAACGGGTTAAAGTGGTATAAAATAAAAAGAGCCTTCGTTAAAAAGACCCTTTGCATTATAACCAGACAAAAATAAATTACTTAACTTTTTTCAGCAGCATTACATAACCACATAAATTCTTCTTCTTTTTATTAACCTGTACCGGTTTCATCATATGGTATTCAGAAAATTTAGGGATATAAGAATAACTGATAACATTGCCATCTACATCGCCCCACATTTTTTTCTGGTACACTACCTGTTTTTCATCCCAGTCAAACATCCTCACCTCGTATAATTTCGAACTGATATCGCCAATAAATACAAACTGGTACCAGCTGCCTTGGGTTAAGGGTACAATTACGGGCATTTCATATTCGCTTTCCATTTCCATAGAAGCTTCTTTGACTATAACAAAACCCTGTTTGGCTAATTCGGCTTTAATACTATCTGCCTGGTGTGCAATTTCGGGACTGGAACATGCTTTTTGACGGATGACATCCTGAGCTTTAAGTTGTAAACTCAGCAAAAAAATCGGGAGTAAAGAGGTAAGTATAAGCTTAAGGTTCATTTGACTTTTCATTTTAGGATACGGTATAACAAGTTTACAACATTTTGCCGGGTTTACATAATAAAATTTTAGAAAAACAGCAGATCTGGCCATATAAACGGGAAGGGAAAACCAATATTGTAAGCAGAACAGTTAAAGAAAGTATATTGTTATCAGCAATATGAAAACTGGCTTAACCTATTGATTTCTATTAAAGTAAAGAGCATCTGCCTGTTGGGTTGGGGTAACTGTAAGGTCGTTAATGCAGACATGGGCAGGCAGGCAGGCACAGTAAAAAATGATGTCGGCAATATCGGCACCGGTAAGGGGGGTAATGCCTTTGTAAGTGGCATCAGCGGTAGCACTATCTCCTTTAAAACGTACTACCGAAAATTCGGTTTCTACAGCACCAGGGTGTATGCCGGTAACTTTTATATTATGTTTTAACAGGTCTATACGCATGGCTTTACTTAAAGCATCCACTGCAAATTTGCTGGCACAATAGCCATTTCCTTTTTCGTAAACCTGTTTGCCAGCTATTGAACCCATATTAATGATATGCCCTTTTTTTTGTGCAATCATAAATGGGAGTACTGCCCGGCTTACATAGATCAATCCATTAACATTCGTATTCAGCATGGTTTCCCAATCCTTTAAATCGGCATCTTCAAAATTATCTTTACCCAGGGCAAGGCCGGCATTATTAATAAGGATGCTTATATTTTGCCACACTTTGGGCAGATCATTCATTGTTGAAAAAACAGCTTCTTTATCCTGTACATCAAAACAAAGTGGTAACACCCTTACACCATGTTCAGCTTCCAGTTCTTTTGTAAGGTCATCCAAACGTTCCTTTCTTCTTCCGGTAATTATAAGATCGTTTTTTGCAGCAGCAAATTTTTGTGCGCAGGCTTTTCCAATTCCTGAAGTGGCCCCTGTTATTAAAACGATTGTATTCATAAACTGCAAAATACGTTGATGCGGATAAATAAAAAAGACTTTAGAATTTCTAAAGCCTTTTTTAAAATTTTATAAAGATGTAATGATTAAAACAGTCATCAGTTTATTGCCTAATCAACACCACGTAGCCTTTTTTAAATTTTACTTCTCCTTTATAAGTAATTCCTTCGGCCATCCAAACATAAGTTGCTGGGTCCTGTCCACGTCCGCCAAACTTACCATCCCAGCCTTTTCCGATATCGCCGGTGCTGTACAATAACTGCCCAAACCTGTTGTACACCCTGAAATACCGCAGCTCTTTCATTCCAATCAGGATAGGTTTAAAAATGTCATTATTACCATCTCCATTGGGCGTAAATGCAGTTGGTACTAACATATCTGGGTCTATCTTATAGAGTTTTATATCTATAGTATCAGTTCCAATACATCCGTTAGCTGATATGGCTGTTAATATATACTGTATATTGTTCTGCGGCAATGCAACCGGACTTTTTATTGTGGCATCGTTAAGCCATGTTGGCGGATCCCATAAATACGTAGTACCTCCGCTGCCATTTAAAAACAAAGGTTCGCCAATTACAACACTGGTATCTCTTGGGCCGGCATTAGCAATTACTTTAGGATCTACATAAACCCAAACGGTATCTCTTACCGGTTTGGGGCAACCTAAAGTATCGGTAACTGCAACAATATACCGGATACTGGCATTGGGCCTTATACTTACGGGATTTGCAATTGACCGGTTATTTAAAAATGTTACCGGGCTCCATAAATAACTACTGCCACCATCGGCATTTAACTGTACCGAAAATCCCGGGCAAAGCGTATTATCCAATCCTGCATTGGCTGCAGGATAAGGCACCACTTTAATATCAATATCATCCTGGCTCTGGCATTTACCAATATTAGCCACTACATGATAAGTTATACCGGTTAGCGGAATTGTAAATGGCTGCTTAGCTGTATCGTTATTTAAATAAGTTGGTGGTGTCCACTTATAATGCAGGGCATCGCCAAAGGTATTTATGCGCATGCCATCTGTTTGGCAAATGGTAGTATCGTTACCGGCAAAAAGTGTAACACGGTCTTTTACATTTACAAATACGGTATCGTCGCTATGGCAGCCAAAAGCATCCGACAGCCTTACAAAATAAGTTGTGGGTACATCGGGGCTTACAAGCGGGCTGGCAATTGTTGTGTTGCTTATCATGTAATTCGGGCTCCAGTTAAAATTGCCTGTACCAATTGTAGTAAGCTGCAGGGTATCAATATTACAGATAAGCGTATCGTTAATGCTTGCCAGTAAAGGCAAGGCCCTTACATCAACAATTAAACTATCCACTCGTGTTTTATTGCAACCGGTAACACCAACGGCAACAGTGTACACCGTTGTACTGCCCGGTGCTGCAACAGGGTTGGGAATATTAGCATTATTTAAACCTGTGGCAGGCGTCCATTGATAGGTATTACCACCGCCGGCTGATAACTGTACCGATTGCTGGCCACCGCAAATGGCCACATCGGGCCCGGCATTGGGGATAGCTAATGGCCGTACAATAATATTTTTATTGGCAACTGATGTGCAATGCTGCCCCCAGGTGGTGGTTAAAATATAGTTTGTTGTAACAGATGGAAATGCTCTTGTGTTTTGTTGTGTGGCAAACTCAACCGAAGCAGCAGGGCTCCATTGCCACCTTACATTTGCGGCATAATTACTGCTGCCGTTTAATGCAATGGTATCTTCTTCACAAATAGGGGAAATGCCCGTAATAGCATTGGTAAGGTCGAGTTTTGGCGTTACCGTTAAGGAATCTTTGCTGATGCACCCGGCAGGGCTGGTAAGCTCTGCATAATATTTTGTTGTAACTGCTGGGAATACAATAGGGGTGGCTGTATTGGCACCTATAATATTGGTTAAAGGGCTCCAGCTAAATACACCAATGCCTGATGCTGTTAACTGAAGACTGTCTAAACCACAGTAAGCTGTATCACGTGGCAATAAGTTTAATGTTGGTGGCGGAGCAATAACCACATCCCTGAAAATAGAATCTTTACAACCCATGCTGTTTGTTACAACCAATTTTACATTGTAATTGCCCACAGTTGTATAAGCATAAGCCGGATTTTTAAGGCGGCTGGTATCTGCCAATGTAGTAAGGTCTCCAAAATCCCATTTCCAGCTATCCACTACTCCGTAATTTGTTGTTGTGACATCTGAAAATTGTACGGGTACATTGGTGCATAATACAGGCGGAATTGAAAAGTTAGGGAAGAAACCGGGGAAGACGCTTATCGGCTTTATAATAGAATCAATACATTGCCCGGCTATAGATACCACTAACTTAATATTAAAAACGCCTGCAGCTGTAAATGTATGTGTTGGAATTTGAAGTGTAGAAGTATTTGCAGGTCCACTGGCAGGGTCGCCAAAATCCCAAAAGAAAGTAGTAGGATTTCCTGAACTGTTTTCATTAAAAGTCACTGTAAAACCATCACAGGTTATAGGGGCAAAATTTGGCGATGCAATAAGTGGTGTGCATGGCGCTGTTCTTAAATGTATTTCTTTTCTTGATTCGCCGATATTAATACCATTACGGTATTCTTTAACTAATACACATACTACATACTCCCCGAAGGGAGGTGCAATACCACTGATTAAACCAGTTACCGCATTAATTGTGGCTGCAGCACCAAGTGGCTGTGTGCCTGTATAAGGTGGCAGGTATGGTACAGTTGTATAAGGTGGTGGTGCTGACGTTGGGGGATTTGCATTTGCCCCATTATCTCCGCCATGGTATGCATCAACAAAAGAATAAGCCAGCGAATCCCCATCAGCATCAGTTGCCTGAAAATTTATAGCAAATGGATTACTGGCACAAACTACTGCCGTATCATTAAAAATAAATTGTGGGCTGGCGTTTAAAGAGGCTGTCGGGCCATCAATAGAACCGGGAATTTTAATGGTATAAGTTGCCCCATAGTTAGTAGAAGGTGGCAGGATATTACTAATTCCTCCTATGCGGCAACACCTTTGTTTAGAAACAATATACCCGTTAAGTGATGGGTCAAGTTCAACTATAGTTTCATATTTTATGATTTTGTAACACCGTGGAGGAATATTATTAATACAAGGGTAACAGCTTAAAGTTGTGCAACCATCTATTGAAACAGGCGGCGCAGCATTTACAACTACATTCTGTATAAAAGCAAAAGGCGCCTTTCCCTGAAAAAACGAAAAATTCCACGTTGGTTCAATTAAATTTGAAGCACAATCAATGTAAAGATTTAAGCCAATTCGATACCTTAATTTATTGGGGTCGGCAACCCCCGGGCCCAGGTACTCATAATACATCCACCCACCTTTTGTATGGTTGGCGTAAATTTCATTGAATGAAAGAAGAGATAATAAAAATAAGAAGGCATATTTCTTCATAAAAGAAATTGATGTAGCAGTTAATCATAAAACTAATAAAAAACGCTGTCTTTACAAAGCAGACAGCGTTTTACAGGCTTGTAATTTTATCCACTACCGGATTAACACCACGTATCCCTTCTTCTTAATTTTTATATTATTGTAATTAATGCCTTCGGCATACCAAACATAAGTAGCAGCCTCCTGGCCTTTGCCGCCAAAACTGCCATCCCAACCCATTTGGGCATCGGTACCACTATACAATAATTGTCCCCAGCGGTTGTACACCTTGAATATATCCAGCGATTTCATACCGATCATTATGGGCCGGAAAACATCATTATTGCCATCTCCATTAGGAGAAAATGCACTGGGTACATATAAACTGGCATCAAGGTTAAATACTTTTACCCTGATGCTGTCGTAATCAAAACAACCAGCATCGTTACTCACTCTTACTACGTATTCAATATCGCTTTGCGGCAATGCAACCGGGTTGGCAGTACCAATATTGCTTAACCATTGTGGCGGGCTCCATAAATAATTGGTGCTGCCGGTGGCGTTTAATAAAAGCGGCTGGTTTAAAACAACTACAGTATCTCTCGGTCCGGCATCAGCAGTTATTACAGCAACTGTAACTATCACGGTATCTTTTACAGGTTTGGGGCAACCCAAAACATCTGTTACGGTAACCACATACCTTACGCTTGATGTAGGGCTTATTGAAACCGGGTTTGGAATAAGCCGGTTGTTTAAAAATGCAGCCGGTGTCCACGAATAAGAACTGCCGCCGCTGGCATTAAGCTGCGCAGATTGCCCTAAGCAAATAGTTTGATCTACACCAGCATCTGCATCGGGGTATGGAATTGGCGTTACAGTAATACTATTTTGCGCCACACATTTACCAATGCTGCCCACCACCGTATAGGTTGTTGTAACAAGCGGGGTGGCGGTTGGGTTTTTTATTGTTGGGTTATTTAGTGTACTGCCTGCCGGGTTCTCTGTCCATTGATAATATAATGCATCGCTGGTAAGCCGCAGCAGTATAGGGTCGGTGCGGCAAATGGTGGTATCGGGCTGGGCAGATTGTGTAACAGCATTTACCACACTTACTTTTACAGAATCGTTGCCTACACAACCAAAGGGGTCGGTAAGGGTAACACGGTAAGTAGTAGTAACATCAGGACTAACCAATGGGTTGCTGATATTAATATTGTTGATGTTGTAATTGGGTGTCCATAAAAACGAGCCGGTGCCAATAGCATTTAACTGCAAGGTATCAATAACACAGATGAGTGTATCGTTACTTACACTTAATGCCGGCTGATCGGTAATGGCAATAGTACGAAGCAAAGTGTCAATGCAACCTTTATCGCTTGCTACAATAAACTGCACATCATAATTACCAGATGCAGGGTAAGTATGTACCGGGTTTTTAATAGCGGATGTATTATTTGGAGAACCGGCATCACCAAAGGTCCAGCGCCAGAAGTTTACTGTGCCATAAGTTGCAACGGTTTGATCATTGAACTGAATGGGTGTGTTTTTACATTGGCCAAGTACATCAAAATCGGGGAAGAAGCCGGGGTAAACTTTTACAATTGATGTTGCAGAATCTGTACAGGGTAAATTTCT
Organism: Ferruginibacter sp.; assembly: GCA_043769035.1. Classification (GTDB taxonomy): domain Bacteria; phylum Bacteroidota; class Bacteroidia; order Chitinophagales; family Chitinophagaceae; genus Ferruginibacter. Next base: position 5,732 of record JAYVJU010000387.1, on the reverse strand, counting down.
GTTTAGCACAAGTTTTAAAACATAATCTCCTGCGGTTGTGTAGGTGTGAGTAGGAGAAGCTTCTGTAGAAGTATTACCATCACCAAAACTCCAATCGTAGGTTTGTACATTAACGGAGTTGCCGTTATTTGAAAATGATTTTGTAAATCCATCGCAAAGTGTGGTGGTGGCAGGTAAAACGGCCTGTATGGTATTACAATCGGCTACCTGTATGTGAAGCGATTTTCGAACTTCTGAAATCTTAATATTTGTACCTCTTTTGTATTCACTTACGGTAACAGTTATTACGTATGTGCCGATGCCCGGTGCAATGCCAGTTACAAAACCGGTTTGCGTATTTATGGTTACACCGGCTCCCAAAGGTTGTGAGCCCGTATAACCTCCCGAATATGGAATTAAACTAAATGGTGGCGGTGTTGATGGGTTAGGCGAAGAGCCATTTGGAGAACTATTACCTCCGGCAAAAGCCGGAGTAAAACTATAAACCAATGAATCATTATTAATATCGGTTGCGCTAAAATCAAAAATAAAAGAATTGTTTTGGCAAATAATAGCAGTATCGTTTTGAGCAAATTTTGCACTGGAATTAGTTTCTGCACCAGGGACAACAGCAGTACCCGGAATTTTTACTGTCCAGGTTTCGCCTAAATTGAGCGATGGGGCTTGAATATTTATAATTCCGTTTATTCTGCAACATCTTTGATAGGAAATTGTATAACCTGAAACTGTATTAGGAAGTTCCTGTATTAATTCATAAGTCCGTATTTTATAACAGATAGATGGAATGCCATTGATACAGGGCTGGCATTCCTGCAGGGTGCAATTATTAATATTAATATCGGATGTAACGGGCACAGAAATATTATATGCCAAAGCATTGGTGTTACCATCAAAAAAAGTGAATGGTACTGATGCATCAGTTTGTCCACCGCTTAGCACACATTCGGTGTAAAGTTTTAAAGTAATGCGGTAGCTGGAAGTATTTGGCGCAGTGCCGGGCCCAAGGTATTCATAAAACATCCAACCACCTTTGGTGTGATTGGCCAATATTTCTTTACAAGATAAAAACGATAAAATAAAAAGAATAAAGTATTTCTTCATACACGGAACATTAATCAAAAATCAGACCTAAAAGTAATGTAATATGCTGCCTTTACAACGCTGCAGCCTGTTAAAAAAGTGTTTTGGTTATACTAATTGCGTTGATATTATTTATTGGTTAAACAAACTTACCTGTAAACAATTAGTGGGTAACGCTAAAAACAATACTTAGGTTGCCGCCTGTAAAAAATTGAGCAATCAACATTTGTTTTTCAGTTTCTTCCAACATACCCATGTGTACGCTGTACGGTGGGTAATTATTTCAGATGGCTGTAAATGCTGTCTTTTTTGTATAATTTTACAAAATGCCGGTGATATCAATGTTTTATGGTTTAATTATTGCCATGTATTATTTAGATACTAAGCAGCATAAATTACCTCATATTCATGTTAAGTATGGAGATAATGAAGCGGTTTATCAAATACCAGATGGCGAACTGCTGGAAGGTTTTTTGCCGGGCAATAAAGAAAAATTAGTGAAAGCATGGATAGAGATACACAGGGAAGATTTAATGGCTAACTGGCAACTGGCCGTAACAGGCAATACAGTTTTTAAAATAGATCCTTTAAAGTAATTAAAGAATATGAACCCAAGGGTACAACATGTAAAATACAAATACCAGCATAGGCTTATACTTACTTTTACCAATGGCGAAGTAAGGGAGTTTGATATGTCGGGTTATTTGCATTACTCTGTTTATTCAAAATTAAATGACCTTGCTTTTTGCAGTACTGCAAAGGTTTTTATGGGTACCGTTGTGTGGGATGATGAAACTGATTTTGACCCGGATATTTTATATCTTGAAAGTGTGCCGGTTAATGAACAGGTGCATCCTTAACCTCAATTAATATTTTCTAAAAACTTCAGCAGAGCCGCATTTGTTTTGTCAGTCTCTTCCAACATACCCATGTGTGCGCTGTTGCGTAATATGTGTATATGCGCTTGATTGGGCAAATGGCTTTGCTGCATACTTTGATCAAAAGGAACAGCTTTATCATATTGACCCATAATAAACAAAATTGGTTGGGTAAAGGTTTTTAAAATTGCTGTTCTGTCGGGCCGGTTTATCATGGCAGTATAGTAGGCCATCAGCGCTTCGGCGGTAAAATTTTTACTGGTGGCTACTAAATCTTCACAGGCTTTGTTGTTTTCCGGCTGATAAAATAAACCCGGGATGGCGGTTTTTAAAAATTCATATGCACCATTTGCTTTTATAAATTCGATGGATTTTCGGCGGGCTTCTTTTTTTTCTTCACCGTCGGCATAGGCAGATGAATGTACCAGGCCAAACGAGTTTAATAATGCGCCGTATTTTTCTGCAAAGGCTAAAGCAATGTAGCCGCCCATGCTGTGGCCAATAAGGGAAACCCCCTCCGCCTCCGCCGGCTGGCGGAGGAACTTTGGCAGTTCAATAGATACAATTTCTTTTATTACATCAGCCATGCCTTCAATACTCATGTCTGTAATTAATTCAGATTTTCCGCTGCCGGGCAGATCGGGGATGATGAGTTGGTAATGATCTTTTAAAAATTCAACCTGGTTGGCCCAGATGTCTCCATCCTCTCCAAAGCCGTGTAATAATACAACGGGTTTTCCTTTGCCGCTTACCCGGTAAAAAATGTTACCGCCCCGGTAGCTGAATTGTTTTTTTATCATGTCTGTGATTTGACTTTGGTAAAGGTATAACCACAAAAGCAAAAATAGCTGCTACGCAGCAAGTGTTGCCACTGAAGCACAGAAACACTGAATTAAAATATGTATTTTCTGTGCCTCAGTGTTTCAGTGGCAAATTTATTGTGCAAAGCACAATATTTAATTTGAGGAAAAAGATTTATTAGCACTCCTGTAAATTAATAATAGCACAAAAGGAATTAATCCCGTGTTCATGTGTTGTGGTAGAAAGAACCATGCCAATAAAACTATTATCAATGCTGCTGCTGTAAATGCAAAATATTTTTTAACCCAGCTTTTTTTACTGGTTACAAAAAACGATACAACAAAATGTGTTGGCCATGCCCAGAGTAAATTAAAATTATCCTTTGTCATGCTGTGATCAGTAGATGCCCACATAAAAATTAAAATGATGCCCAGTAAACCGGTTGAAAAGAAAAGGATACCATCGAAACCCTGTAAAAAAATCTGCACATATTTATTTTTTACAAAACTGAGTGCGGCAATTGCAATTAATAATATTAAAAAAACAACAAAGGGGGTAAAGAAGGAACCCTTGCCTGTATTTTCATTTAGTGTATATAAATTTTGGTGCGACAGGATGAGCGGATGGCTGGCACTGTCTAAACTTATCATCAGGTTGTCGGGTAAAAACTGCATCTGTTCTGCCGTCATTACGCCATCGCAGGGTTTGCCCAGTAAAATATCAATACCCAGTTTGCTCCAGGGTTGGTTGCCTTTATCGAGGTATTGGTAAATGGCCTGGCGGAATGTGGTGCCAACCGGCATTACCGGCCGTACAGTAAAAGCGGAGTCGTGATTTTTTTTGATGATGTCCCGTAATCTTGTAGTGCAGTTATCAAAAAAGAAATCGTATTTATAATATTTATTTTCTTCTTTAAGGTTGTTGTTTAAAAAGCTTTGAACATTTACTTTTTCTGCAGCAGTTAAATTTAACACCTGTTCCGTAATGCCGCGGTTGGTTGCCTGGTACAGGTATTTAAAATCTTCAAAATTTTCTATAGAAACATAGTACAGCAATTTGCCTCTTGCAAATTTTAAATAAAAGCCTTCGTCATCAAAATTAAAAGTGCCGTAATTATAAACGATATCCCTGCTGTCATCATTAAAAGCTTTGCTGCTGTCAACTACCCTGAATGCACTATGGCCAAAGATGGAATACAATTCATTACCGGGAGTGCAGGTGAGCAGGGAGATGCGGAGGTGGGAAGAGTCTTGTGCAAATGTGCTGATATGCCAATGAGCTAATATGCTGATGAATAAAAGGTGTAGTAATTTTTTTTTCATTTAAGGTTATTGGAGGCTAATTTACAGTAAATATTTTTTAAACAGCATTAGCCCGGGCCGCTTAGATAAAAGTTGAAAAATGGTATGCGGCACAAGTGAGTGACACAACGATGTTGAGCAATGAACAACTGCTTATAATACCAGGCAGCATAACTTTATTCAGCAGGTTCCTCCTTCGTCGGAATGACAGCAACTATCAACGGCTGTAATTCGGTGCTTCTTTAGTAATATCAATATCATGTGCATGGCTTTCTCTCATGCCGGCATTGGTAATCTTTACAAAAGTTGCTTTTTGCAATTCGGAAATACTTTTTGCACCGCAATAGCCCATACCGGCACGCAGGCCACCGGTAAACTGGTGTACCACTTCTTTTAAATATCCTTTGTATGCTACACGTCCCTCAATACCTTCAGGTACAAATTTTTTCACATCATCTTCCACGTCCTGAAAGTAGCGGTCGCTGCTGCCCTGTGCCATAGCGCCCATGCTCCCCATACCACGATACTGTTTGAATTTTCTGCCTTCGTAAATAATTGTTTCGCCGGGGCTTTCTTCTGTGCCTGCAAAAATATTACCCATCATTACACAACTTGCACCGGCAGCTAATGCTTTAACCATATCGCCGGTATATCTTATACCACCATCGCTGATGATACCCACTTTTTTATTTTTTAAAGCTGCTGCAGCTTCCATTACAGCTGTTATTTGTGGTACGCCTGTACCTGCAACAATACGTGTGGTACAAATAGAGCCGGGCCCAATACCAACTTTTACTGCATCTGCACCGGCATCGGCTAAAGCTTTTGCGCCTGCTGCTGTACCTACATTACCTGCAATAACCTGTAAGTTTTTGTATATCTTTTTAATTTCTTTTAAAGTAGAGATAACGCCTTTGGTATGACCATGTGCACTGTCTAAACAAATAACATCTACTCCAAAACTGTTTAATGCTGCCACTCTTTCGATACTGTCTTTGGTAATACCTACACCTGCCCCAACCAGTAATCTTCCTTTGCCGTCTTTTACCGCATTGGGGTTTGATTTTAATTTTAAAATATCACTATAAGTAAACAGACCGGTTAGCTTTCCTTGTTTATTTACGATAGGTAATTTTTCAACCTTGGTTTGTTTGAATAACTGTTCTGCCTTTTTTATATCGGTGCCTTCGGGAGCTGTAAACAAATTTTCTTTTGTCATTGCCGTACTTACTTTGGCTTTGTAGTTGGTTTCAAAACGTAAGTCACGGTTGGTTAAAATACCTACTAATTTATACTGTACATCTACAATGGGAATACCGCCAATTTTATTTTCTCTCATTAATCTCACTGCTTCGCCAATGGTAGCATCTGGTGTAAGTGTAACCGGATCTACTATTAAACCGCTTTCGCTACGTTTTACTTTACGTACCTGTTCGGCCTGCTGTTCAATACTCATGTTTTTATGCAGGATACCTATGCCGCCTTCCCTGGCCAATGCTATTGCCAATGTAGCTTCTGTAACTGTGTCCATTGCGGCGCTAAGCAGAGGAACATTGAGTGTTATGGATTTGGTAAGCTGGGTTTTAATTTCCACATCCCGTGGTAAAATTTGAGAATAGGCGGGCATTAGTAATACGTCGTCGAACGTTAAGCCTTCACCATAAAATCTTTT
>JAYVJU010000386.1:0-7718 GCA_043769035.1 Ferruginibacter sp. | reverse complement strand
TTACGTTCGTTACGTTTTGCACTCTGACGCACATCTTTCTTTGTTGCTGAATGGTTTGCCATTTAAATCTAATTTTTGGGCTGCAAAGATAGGGAGAACAAATGAATAATGAATAATGAATAATGAATAATTTTTTGCCCACCCTGATTATTTCTGATAATAAAGCATTTTTGGGCTATTTTACCTTTAAATATTTGCCATGAATCGTTATATTTTGCTCAGCTTACACATTATTTCGCTTGTTTTACTGGGTTTTGGATGGGTAAAAGACATGCTGCACATCGACATCAGCGCTCATTTTATAGTAACGCTTAACCTTTTTAGTGAAAACAGAAGTGTGCTGGGCGTATTACAAACCCTGTGGCATAGTGCCAATTACTGGCCCTTTCTGCTCATTTTTTTGTTTGGGATAATTGTTCCTTTTGTAAAATCATTGGTTGTATTTTATCTTTTAGCAGCAAAACAGCCACAGGCCGGATGGTATAAATTTGTAAACACCATCAGCAAATGGGCTATGGCAGATGTATTTGCCATCAGTATACTTGTAGCTTTTTTAGGGGCTAATGCTATGGAAAACACCAAAGCCACATTAGAACCCGGCTTTTATTTCTTTAGCGGTTATGTACTATTAAGCAGCGTGATAGTAATGCTGTTGGGAAAAATGCTTAACAGCCAGAAACTTTTAATGCATAATTGAACGATATTTGCAACACAGAAAATATCGGAAGTTTAGAATACCTGTTTAGTTTTTTGATGTAGTATCCAGAAAATCGGAACAACACAATAAAGCTAACTGGTAGTTCCAAAAAGCCAGTTCAAAAATATTTACCCATTTTTATTATGAAGGATTTCCAGTACATCACCAACTCTCACCCAAATTACATTGAAGGATTATACAACGATTTTGTAAAAGACCCCAATAGTGTAGATGCAGAAATGCGCAAATTTTTTGAAGGATTTGATTTTGCAGTAAGCAGTGGCGCAAAATCAAATGGTGCTGTACCTGCAGCAACATCATTAAATACGGGAAGTATTGATTGGATGAGTGAGATACGGGTGTATCGTATGATTTTGGGATACAGGAATAAAGGGCATTTACTGGCTGACACCAATCCTATCCGTAAACGTAAGGACAGGGGTGCCAATATTGAATTGGCATTTTATGGTTTTACCGAAGCTGACCTGAACAAAACTTTTAATGCAGGAAATTTAATTGGGCTTGGCGCAACAACGCTTCAAAATATCATTAATCATTTAGAAAAATGCTATGCAGGCCATTTGGGGATTGAGTTTAAATACATCAGCAATCAAACTAAAGTAGATTGGCTGACCAAAGCGGTTGAAAAAACAATGCAGCAACCGGTAGCGCTTACACAAAAAAAACGCATTCTTCAAAAGTTGAATGAAGGCGTAATGTTTGAAAAATTTTTACACACAAAGTATATTGGCCAAAAACGCTTTAGCCTGGAGGGTGGAGAAACCACCATTGCCGCATTAGATGCTATAATAACTACGGCTGCTGATAACAATGTGCAGGAAGTGGTAATTGGTATGGCGCACAGGGGAAGGCTGAATGTGCTGGCCAATATTATGGGCAAAACCTACGAACAGATCTTTAGTGAATTTGAAGGTACCAGCACTCCTGATACCACAATGGGCAGTGGCGATGTGAAATACCATTTGGGTTTTAGCAGTGTGATAGAAACCGGTAATGGAAAAACCATTAATTTAAAATTATGCCCCAATCCTTCGCACCTTGAAGCCGTGGATCCCGTAGTAATTGGTTTTGCAAGGAGTAAAGCTGATATTTTATACAAAAGCGATTACGACAAAATTCTTCCAATACTTATTCATGGCGATGCTTCTATAGCCGGCCAGGGTATTGTATATGAACTTTTGCAAATGAGCGGATTGCCGGGTTATTATACAGGTGGTACTATTCATTTTGTAATTAATAATCAAATTGGTTTTACTACCGATTTTGAAGATGCCCGTACTGCCGATTACTGTACTTCCGTTGCTGCAATGGTACAGGCTCCGGTATTGCATATAAATGGCGATGATGCTGAAGCTGTAATTAAAGCGGTTGAAATTGCTACATTATTCCGCCAGGAATTTAACAGCGATATTTTTATTGATATGGTTTGCTACCGCCGTCACGGACATAACGAAGGTGACGAGCCGAAGTTTACACAGCCACAATTGTATGCCCTTATTGAAAAACACTTGAACCCCCGTGAGGTTTATACACAATACTTAATTGAAAATGGTGAAGCAGATGCAAAGGAACTGGCTAAAGAAATGGAACAAAAATTTTTAGCCGATTTGCAGGAGCGTTTAGATGATGTTAAGCAGAATCCTTTACCTTATCATTACCAGCAACCCGAACTGGATTGGAAAAGTTTGCGTAAAGCAAAAGCTGAAGATTTTGATGCATCGCCTGTAACAGCGATTAAAGAAGAGGAATTTAAAAAATTATTTGATGGCCTTATGAAATGGCCGGAAGGCTTTAAACCACTGCGTAAAGTTGATAAACTGATACAGGATAAAATAAAACTGCTTGCCGATGAGAAAAAAATTGATTGGGCTACGGGTGAATTGATGGCTTACAGCAGTTTATTGGTAGAGGGTAAAGATGTACGCATGAGCGGACAGGATGTAAAGAGAGGAACATTCAGCCACAGGCATGCAGTTATTTATGATGAAACAACCAATAAAGGCCATAACAGGCTCAATCATTTTACTGATACACAACCGCCTTTCCGCATTTTTAATTCACTATTAAGTGAATATGCAGTGCTTGGTTTTGAATATGGTTATGGCATGGCTAACCCAAATGCGTTAGTAATTTGGGAAGCACAGTTTGGCGATTTTTGTAATGGCGCACAAACTATGATTGACCAGTTTATTGCAGCTGCAGAAACCAAATGGCAGCGTATGAATGGTATTGTAATGTTGTTGCCACATGGTTACGAAGGGCAGGGACCGGAACATAGCAGCGCCAGAATGGAACGTTTTTTACAGCAGTGTGCTGAATTGAATATGTCGGTAACCAATGTTACCACCGCTGCAAATTTCTTTCATGTTTTAAGAAGGCAGCTTGCCAGGCCATTTAGAAAACCGTTGATAAACTTTTCGCCAAAAGCAAACCTGCGCCACCCGGGCAGCTATAGTTTAATAAGCGAATTTACCAGCGGTGGATTTAAAGAAGTAATTGATGATACTGCAGTGAAAGATGCCAGTGCAATAAAAAAAGTATTACTCTGTAGCGGTAAAGTATATTTTGATTTACTGGAAAAACAACAAAAAGAAAACATCGCCGATGTTGCAATAATCCGTTTAGAACAAATTCATCCGTTACCACAAAAACAATTGGATGAATTGTATAAAAAATACAGCAAAGCCATTTGGTACTGGGTACAGGAAGAGCCATTGAATATGGGAGCTGCAACTTTTCTCCGGATGAATTTAAAGAATATTAATTTCTATATTATCAGCAGGCAGGCCAGTGCATCAACAGCAAGTGGTTATGGAAAAATTCATGCTAAGGAGCAGGCGCAGATTATTGACACTGCATTTAGTATTTGATTATGAATAAAATTTTCATTGTAATAATTTATTTGTTTGTTACAGGTTGTAGTGACAATCAAAATAAAACCGGATTGCCCAGAGTTAATAGTAAAGATACCAGTGAAATGGTAGGTGAGGTATATGCAGATGATATAGAAATGAATAACGCCAGAAGTGATGCAAAAAACACTTATGACAATTTTGTTAAACTTTTTAAAGAAGGTTGTGATAGCTGCACAGGGTTTCAGGTCAAAATCCGGTTTTCGGATGGCGATGACAATGTTGAACACATGTGGCTGGATGAATTAAAAATAAAAGAAAACAAAATAACCGGGATATTGGTTGGCACACCCGAAAAGCTTTTAAGATTACAAACAGGCGACATCATTGAAGTTAATAAAGATTCCCTTTCTGACTGGATGTATATTAAGGGTAGTCGTTTAATTGGCGGTTTTACTATTCGCTATTTTTATGATAAAATGTCGAGAGAAGAACAACTTAAATTAGAAGATGATTTAGGAGCAACGATTAACTGATTTCAATTTTTGTATAGTATTATACCATCTTCCACAATTGCAAAAGCCTTCTCCTTTTTTGAAGGTTCCACTAAATAAGTACCTGTAAATTTTCCAAAGGCTGGCAGTACCGCATATTTTTGAGTGAAATAAAAACACGGAAAGCGAAGTGACTGCTTTCCCAATCCTTTTATACATACCGCAGGATGAATATGGCCGCTGAAAAAATAATCGATATCATTTATTTCATCCTCTTCCACATCTTCAATATGATGTACAAATAAAAAATTATTTCTGCGCCATATTCTTTCAGCAGTTTCAATGCCGGCATTTTTGTACCATGTTTCAGGAACAATATCATGATTACCTTTTACTAATAACATAGGAACATGTTGCAGATCATTTCTCCATTTTAAAAATAATTCATGTTCTTTGTTTTCTACACTGTGAAAAAGATCGCCAACAATTACTACTAATAACGGTTTGTAAAATTGTATGGTTGCTACAAATCGCTGCATATCTTCTTTCATAATTGTTGCAGGTACGCCTATACCAGCTTTTCTAAAATGACCAGTTTTACCCAGATGAAGATCGGATAAGATCAATATTTTTTCCTGCTCCCAGAATATGGTTCTGTTGCTGTTTAAAATAAAATCGTTTTGATGGACGGTATGTTTGATGAATGATGCCATTTTTTATTTCGTGTCTTTTCCTAATTGTTCCTGCATTCTTTTTACCCGGTCTTCTAATTTTTCTGAGGAAACATTTTCTCTCAAACTATCAACTTTTAATGGAAAACAAAATGGCGTTAGCTGCTGTGGCCATGTAATTACAATCCTGCTTTTTTGAATACGTTGCAACATGTCTCTTAATCTTGCTTCTTCCATTTGCTGTTCAAACACTTCGTTATAGGCCTGCCGTAATAATATATTATCCGGTTCATACTCTGCAAAAACTTTAAACAATAACGATGCAGAAGATTGCAAATGCCTTGCCTTTTGTTTTTCTCCCGGCATTCCCTGGAAGATCAACCCGCCAATAACTGCAATATCCCTGAACTTTCTTTTTGCCATTTCTGTTGAGTTCACACTTTTCTGAATATCTGCAAAAAGATTCTCATCGGAAAATAATTCATACACATTACTATCATCCAAAGGTATGGGCTGGTCACTCAGTAATTCAAACCCATAATCGTTCATGGCAAATGAAAAAGTGATGGGGGTAATTTTGCTGATACGCCATGCTAAAATAGCTGCCATGGCTTCATGTACCAATCTTCCCTCAAACGGATAAACAAATAAATGAAACCCATCTTTTGTTTCAATATGCTCTATCAGTAATTCATTTTGTAATGGCACATGCGATAAACTATTTTGCAGGTCGAATAAAGGCTTTAATATTTTTAACTCAGGGATATTATTTTGCTGCTGACTTGTATCAAAACTTTCTCTTAATTTTTTTCCCAGGTTAGAGCTGAGTGACATCCTTCCTCCCATCCAGCTTGGAATAATACTTTTTTTAGAGGTAGATTTTTTTACCAGCACCGTCATGTCTTTTATCATCACCAGTTCTAAATTTCTGCCGGCAATCGTAAACGAATCTCCCGGTTCCAGGCGTGAAATAAACCATTCTTCAATAACACCAATATATCCACCGCTGAAAAATTTTACTTTCAACATGGCATCACTAACAATGGTACCAATATGCAGGCGGTGGCGCATAGCAGTACGGCGGCTGGTAATTTTATACAAGCCGTCTTCCAGTATCTCTACTTTTTTATACTCGTCATATTGGTTTAGTGCTTTACCGCCTGCTGTAATATGCAACAGCATCTCTTTATATTCATCTTGTGTAATGGTTGAAAAACAAAAAGTATTTTTTATTTCCTCGTAAATTGTATCAGGATAGAAACCTTCCCCGGTTGCCAATGTACACAGGTATTGTATCAACACATCAAAGCAAAGCAGCAATGGCGTTTTACTTTCAATAAAATTTTCTTCCACCGCTTGTTTTAATGCAGCAGCTTCCACTAATTCCAAACTGTGTGTAGGCAAAAAATAAATTTTACTGCTAGCATCGGGGCTATGTCCGCTGCGGCCGGCACGTTGTAAAAACCTTGCAACACCTTTTGGAGAACCGACCTGTATAATAGTTTCAACAGGACGAAAATCAACACCAAGATCTAAACTAGCCGTACACACAACTGCTTTTAATCTTCCTGTATGTAAATTTTCTTCCACCCAGAACCGCAATTCCTGTTCAATACTTCCATGATGCAAAGCCACTGCTCCAGCCAATTCCGGTGCAGCTGTTAGCAAAGCCTGGTACCACATTTCCGTCATGCCCCGGGTATTGATAAAAATCAATGTAGTTTTACTTTGATTGATGATAGGCAAAATTTTATCTACCAATTTAATGCCCAAATGCCCGGCCCATGGATACTTTTCAATCTCGTCGGGAAAGATGGATTGAATGGCTGTTTTTTTATACAGATCAGCTTTAACGATTATGCCTTCGCTTTTTAACGGGCTTAACAAAACCTGTTTCGCTTCTTCTAAATTTCCAATGGTTGCAGAGATACCCCAAATTGAACACCTTACTATTGTCAGGTTTATTATTCGTGATATTGCTAATTCTGTCTGCACGCCTCTTTTACTTCCCAGCAATTCATGCCATTCATCTACTGCAATAATTTTTAAGTTTTTAAAAATCTCAGGATAGTTTTTCTGCGCCAGCAACAAATGCAAACTTTCCGGAGTAATGATCAATACTTCGGGCATTTGTTTTTTTTGTTGCTCTCTTTCTTTTATTGCCGTATCGCCATTACGTATTCCAATCCGCCAGCTCATGCCCAATGCTGCAATCACTTCTTCCATAGCACGGGCAATATCTTTTGCTAAAGCCCGTAGTGGTGTTATCCATAATAACTGTAAGCCATTATTTTTGTTAGATTGATAGTCATTTGGATGCTGATTAATGAATTGAATGATGGCACCTAAAAAAACGGAGTATGTTTTTCCACAGCCTGTGGGTGCATTTACTAATCCGCTATCCCCGTTTACAATATGCTGCCAGCTTTGTTGCTGAAAAGCAAAGGGAGTCCGCTCATTTTTTTTAAGCCAGTTGAGTATAATATTGTAGCCGGGGCTTTGCGCCAGTTTCATTTTGGCAAATTAATGATTGCATAACAATTTGGGGCTTACAATCTTAACTGTAAACAAAAGATGGTTAAAGAACCTGCTTACATCCACCCATAATTTGTTATTTTTGCCATCCTTTTTAAAAATGTGTTATTATGTTCAATTCGTTAAGTGAGAAATTAGAAGGTGCGTTTAAGAATCTTAAAGGCCAGGCCAGGATAAGTGAGCTCAATATTGCCAATACGGTAAAAGACATTCGCCGGGCATTGGTAGATGCCGATGTGAATTATAAAATAGCCAAAGAATTTACCGATAAGGTTAAGGAAAGTGCTTTAGGCAGTAAAGTGTTGCTGAGTGTTAACCCCGGCCAGCAAATGGTTAAAATTGTTCAGGATGAGTTAACGGAATTAATGGGTGGTACAGAAAGTGAATTTGATATCAGCGGCAGCCCGGCCATTATTTTAATTGCAGGTTTACAGGGTAGTGGTAAAAC
>JAYVJU010000385.1:0-8783 GCA_043769035.1 Ferruginibacter sp. | reverse complement strand
GCACAATAATTACCATACTCAGCACCAAAATCCATCAATATCAATTCACCATCTTTACATTCACGGCTGTTCTCTACATAATGTAAAGTACGTGCCCTGTCGCCGCTGGCAATAATGCTGCCATAGGCCGGTCCGGCACTACGCTGCTTCATAAACTGGTGATAAATTTCTGCTTCAATTTCGTACTCCATCACACCGGGTTTAATAAACTGCAGCAAGTGGCGGAAGGTAGTATCAGTAATATCAATCGCCTTCTGCAATACTTCTACTTCCAATGCAGATTTTATTCCCCGCAATTCTTTCATCAATCTTGCACTGCGTTTATAATTATGTAAAGGATATCGCTGTTTCATTGCTTCTGCATAACGATAATCCCTTACCGGAACAAGATTTGCCTTGCGGTCGTTTTCGTTGGTATTTAAATAAATGGTATCGCTTAAATGAATCCATGGTTGTAACATACCATCTAAAACATCTAACCAGATAATTGTTTTTATGCCGGAAATATCCGTTGCTTCATTAGTTCTTAATCGATGGCCATCCCATTTTTCTTTCTGTGCATTTGGCCTTACCAGCACCAGTACCTCCCTGTATTTTGGATCGGGATTATCAGGAAATAATACCAGCATACTGTCTTCCTGCTCAATACCTGTTAGCCAAAGCAGGTCGCTGTTTTGTTTAAACTTATGAATAGCATCGCCGTTCACTGGCAGCTCATCATTACTATTAAAAATGGCAATGGAATTTTTTTCCATCCGTTCTGTAAACCATTTACGGTTTTGAACGAATATGTCTGCATTAAGTGGTAGATATTTCATAAAAAATATTTATTGCTGCAATATACACAATAGGGTTTTGATTTATACATTTACAAAACCTGTTATTCAGGCACTTTGTTTTCTTACAACTAAGCATCATCCAGTTACCTGCCCTTCAATTTTACATTCCTCCTGTTTAATATTACAGGCCTGGGTATTTTACAAAACTGCATTAAATATCATCGCCATAAGTTAAACTGGTGGCTGGCAGCTGTGCAGAAGCTTTTGCCCCTCAGTAATTTTCCTCAAATACATAAAGCCAGTTACGCTTTTTAGGATAAAGAAAAAGCATTGCTTTTGAAAAAATTCAACATATTCAATTATTTAACACCATTATTTAAAATTTTCCAACAAACAAGGCAATAATTGCATTTACGCAAACGTTTGCGTAAAACAAATTTAATCCTTTCAATTTATGGAGCCGCAGTTTAATGCCGCTAAAATTGACAAGCTTTACTTTTGTAACAACGATTGCGTAAAACATTAAACCATTAATTACTTGCCATGTCAGTACCAACAATGATTGCCCTGCCCAAAACAGCACTTGAAGATTTGGGTTTAAAAATTTCTAATGATGTACACTACCAATTATCTCCGCAGGAATTAACCGAGCAAACCATTAAGCGTGGAGAAGGTGTTTTAAATGATACCGGAGCTTTGGTAATTAAGACCGGGAAATTTACCGGCCGCAGCCCGAAAGATAAGTTTACTGTAAAAGATGCCATTACAGAAAATGCTGTACACTGGAACGATTTTAATATTGCCATTGAAGAAAAATATTTTTTTCAGCTTAAAGAAAAAATGCTGCAATATTTAAGCGGTAAAGAAATATGGGTACGTGATTGCTATGCCTGTGCGGATGAAAGCTACCGGCTTAGTTTACGGGTGATAAATGAAAATCCGTGGAGCAATTTATTTTGCTACAATATGTTCATCCGACCCGAAGAAGAGCAGCTGGATAATTTTACCCCACAATGGCATATTATACAGGCACCCGGTTTTAAAGCCAACCCCGAAGTAGATGGTACAAGGGCAGAAAATTTTGCAATTATAAGCTTTACACATAAAACTATTTTAATTGGTGGTACCGGCTATACCGGCGAAATGAAGAAAGGCATTTTTACCATGCTTAATTTTGTATTACCACACAAGGCAAATGTATTAAGCATGCACTGCAGCGCCAATATGGGTAAGGATGGTGATACCGCTGTATTTTTTGGGCTAAGCGGTACCGGTAAAACAACTTTAAGCGCCGACCCTAACCGTTTTTTAATTGGTGATGATGAACATGGCTGGACACCTGACAGTGTATTTAATTTTGAAGGTGGTTGCTATGCTAAAACAATTGATTTAAGCGAAGAGAAAGAACCTGAAATTTTTAATGCCATCAGGCCAGGTGCTTTGGTAGAGAATGTAACTTTTATTGATGGCACCAATAAAATTGATTTCAGCAGTAAAAAAATTACAGAAAATACAAGGGTAAGTTATCCGCTCGATTTTATAAGCAATGCATTAGAACCTTCGATTGGTAAAACGCCAAAAAATATTTTCTTTTTAACCTGCGATGCTTATGGTGTTTTACCACCAATAAGTAAATTAACGCCGGGGCAAACCATGTACCAGTTTATTAGTGGTTATACTGCAAAAGTTGCAGGTACCGAGGCTGGTGTTACCGAACCTAAATCAACATTCAGTGCCTGCTTTGGCGCACCGTTTTTACCATTGCACCCTGCAAAATATGCCGAGATGCTGGGTAAAAAAATGAAAGAACATAATGTAAATGTATGGCTGGTAAATACCGGGTGGAATGGCGGCCCTTATGGTGTAGGTAAAAGAATGAAATTAAGTTATACCAGGGCAATGATAACTGCTGCTTTAGAAGGAAAATTAGATAAGGTAGAATATGATACAACACCGTGGTTTAAACTGCGTATTCCTAAAACATGCCCCAATGTACCTGCCGAAATTTTAAATGCCCGTAATACCTGGCCAACGCCTGAAGCTTTTGATAAAAAAGCGCAGGAACTGGCAACTGAATTTGTAAAAAACTTTGAAAAATATTCCAGCGGTGCTAATGAAGAAATTCTTGCCGCTGCTCCCCGGATTCTTTAATACCAACGCAAACTAAAACTAAATGCCAGCATCCCCCCGGATTAATTTTCGGGGGGATTTTTTTGTGTCATTCCGACGAAGGAGGAATCTGCCCATTATTGCTGTCATCCCGAGGAACGAGGGATCTGCCCAATACATTTAAAACAGCCCCATTTTTATTTTTTCAGTTTGCAACCTAATATCTATTTATTATATTGTGTAACTGTTCATTCTGCTTCAAGTTTTGATAAAAATCTACTGCAAAAATTTATTTGGGTATTACTCAAATAAAAAAGCGATTACTTAAATAATCGCTTAATAAATTTCACTACGGAATAATCCTTATTGTGATTTGCTTTCGTTACAAAGCTAAAGATTAAAATGATAAAACAAAATAATTATGAAAACAATTCTTGGGCTTGATTTAGGTACAAACTCAATTGGCTGGGCTTTAATTAACAAAGATGAAGCAAAAATCTTAGGAATGGGCAGCCGTATTATTCCTATGGGTACTGATAAGTTAGACTATGAAAAAGGCGCAGGAATTACTAAAAATGCTGACCGAAGAACTGCCCGAACTATTCGTAAAATGAATAAGCGATATAAGCAAAGAAGAAATAAGCTGCTTTTTATTTTACACGAACTTGGAATGCTCCCAGAACAATTTCAATTTAAAAATGGAATACCGAGTTCTTTTAAATTGCAAGAATTAGAATTATTACCAATTAAGAAAGGAACTTTTCAATTAGACTCGATAGGCCATTACCAGCTACGGGCAAATGCTCTTAATCAACAAATAGGGGAAAAAGATTTAGGTAAAATATTGTATCAGTTTAACCAATTAAGAGGATATGCTGGAGGTAGTAATAATGAAGATGATAAGAAAAAGAAAAAAGATGATACAGATGAAGGCGAGGCTGAAAAAAAGAAAGCATATGAAGTGATTACACAAAAAGTAACTATCCTAAATATTCAAAAATCTGATAAAACATATAAAGCAAAGGGTGGTAAAAATAAGGGGCAAGAATTATCTCTTTTCGATATTACATTTTTATTAGACGAGGAAGAGAAAGAAGGATCGACTATGCTTCAAAACTTAGAAGTTGGTAAAGAAGAAGAATTTGAAATAAGAATCAAACAAACTAAAAAAGGAGAAAATATTATTCTTGCTTTACCACAAAAAACTAACTGGAAAAAGCAAATGGAGGCAACGGAAGAAATACTTAAAACAGAAAAACTATCTGTTGGGCAACTCCTCTTAAAAGATCTATTAAACAGCAAATGGACAAAAATTAGAAATCGGGTAATTTTAAGAAATCGTTACAAAGAAGAATTTGATGCAATATGGGAAGAGCAAGCCAAATATTATTCAGTCCTAAATAATTGTCCGAAAGATTTATTAATAAAGATTTCTGAGTATTTGTACCCTGGCAAAAGTGATTCGCAAAATAGTTTAAGAGCGGAAGCAATTGAGAGAGGTTTAAAATATATTATTAAGGAACAAGTTATTTATTACCAAAGACCACTCAAATCTCAAGATGAACTTATTAGTAAATGTCAGTTTGAGAAAGATGAGAAGGTAATGGCGACATCACATCCTCTTTTCCAAGAATTCAGATGTTGGAAACAAATAAATCAGTTATATATTACGTCAAAACAAATCGTTTACAACGAGAAAAAGAAAAAAAACATTTATAAGTATAGTGATAGGTACTTAACCAATGAGCAAAAGAATGAAATTTATTTAAAACTTCAAATCCAAAAACAGATTGGCTTCTCCGATATTGCAAAACTTGTTGGATTAAAAAATGATAACACAGAATTTCTAAATGGGCTAAATGTTAGAGCTAAATTAAAAGGCTGTGACACATCATTATCAATTAAAAAGATATTTAAAGATGTAGTAAATGAAGAGGCTTTCAGTGAAACATTAAAAAATAATGGAGGGTTCATTGAAAAAATATGGGATGCCTTATATAATAACTCCGGTAATGAGTATGACATAAATAGCCCCAAAGTATCAGCGGTAATTAATATTTTAAAGAATAAAATAGACGATGCTATCACAAATACGCTGGCATTAAAATTAGCTCAAAACATTACTTACCCAAGAAAATATGCAAGTCTTTCTGCAAAAGCTATTAATAAAATTTTGCCTTTAATGCAATTCAATCCTGCTAATTTAAATGCTACCATAAAAGACAATTTTGAAAAAATTATTAACGCCATTGAAACAGGAGAACTTGAAGAAGGAATTGAACCATATATGATTGACTATATCTACAATAATCCAAACATTTTAGAAACCGGAGGAATGATGGATTCGTTTGCAGCTTCTTTGCTGTATGGCAAGCATACAACTGCCACGGTAAAACCAAGCATTAAAAACTATCACGACATTAAATACAATCCAACAAGGAACTTAAGAAACCCTATTGTAGAACAGATTACTAACGAAGCCTTACAAGTAATTAAAGCTATTTGGAAAGAATATCAATTAAACCCGGAAGAGCTGGAGATTAGAATTGAGTTAGCAAGAGACCTCAAAAACAGTGCAGCTGAAAGAGAAAAAATTTATAAAGGGCAAATAAATAATCAAAAACAAAACAGCAGAATCAAAGAAAGATTAGCAGAGCATAAAATTGCCATTACAGATGAAAATGTATTGAAGTATAAATTGTACGAACAACAAAAATCTATCTCCCCTTATTCTGGCGGTACTTTAGAAATTAATTTATTCCATGAATATGAAATTGATCATATAATCCCAAAATCGAGGCTATTTGATGACTCAATTGCCAATAAAGTATTAGTTGAGCATTTTCTAAACAAAGAGAAAAGCAACAGAACAGCCTGGGAATATATTTCTCAGCAAAATACCAAGTATAAAATTTGTTCTATTGAAGCATTTTTATATATAGTAAACGAAAATTATTTTGGAAAGAAAAAGAAGAATCTATTATTAGAAAAGATACCAACAAATTTTATTGAACGGCAAATAAAAGAAACACAGTATATCGCATTGGCTGTAAAGACAGAGTTAGCCCAAATTGTAGGCAGTGATAATGTCAAATCATCTACTGGCGAAATAACGAGTTTTTTAAGAAGCCGCTGGGGATTAAGAAAATTATTTATGGAGCTTACCGAAAGCCGTTTTAAACAAATGGAACTATGGGATTCTTCAAAAAAATGGGTAAATAAATATTTTGATGATGAACAAAAAAGAAATGTTTACGAAATTAAACATTGGAGTAAACGTTACGACCATCGTCATCATGCCATTGACGCCTTAGTTGTTGCATTAACAGAGCAATCGCATATTCAAAGGTTAAATAATTTAAACAAAGAATTACAAGATTGGCTTATTAAACATAAAGAAGAAATTAAACTTGAAGTGCAGGAGGATGAAACAATTTTAGAAGCCTTTTTTAATTTGGAAGAAAAAAGAAGGGATGAAATTCAAAAACAAATTGAAGGTTTCAGAAAATTTGACACCCCCATTTCGGACTTAGTAAATAAAGCAAAAACCCTTTTGGAAACAATGGTGGTTTCACACAAGCCTAAAGACAATCTTACAATTCAATACAATGAAAAAACAAAAAAGAAAGAAATAAAAATTAGAAGTGCTTTACATGAAGCAACATTATATGGTAAACACAATGGGCAAGATACAAAAACAGCAAACATATCAAATTTAACAGCGAAAGACATTGAAAAAATTGTTGACCCTGTTTTAAGAAAAGAAGTAGATAATCATAGAAAGAAAGCTGAGTATAGTTCCATGAAAGAAGCATTTTCTGGAGAAGGCTTGAAAGCGTTTAATGAAAGTAGATTTCAAAGAAAGAAACCTCAATCATTAAAGCCTCCTGTTTTTAGTCTAAAAATTTATTATAACACAAAGGAAGTAAAAGAATCTTCTTTACAGAGATTATATAAAAACAATGAAAAATTAAGTGTAAAAACAGGAGGTAATTATCTTTTTTTAGTTATGGAATCAAAAGATAAAAAGACAGGAAATAAAATAAGGACTTTTGATATTGTTTCGCTTTATGACGCAGCAGACATTGCCAAAAGAGAATGGAAAATCCAATTAGAAGATTTTAAGAAAAAAATTTATGAAGATTATCTTACAATAAACAAGGCAGATAAAGTCCTATTTGCTTTACAGCAAAATGAATTAGTGTATTTACCTGAAAATTCAGATGACATTGTATTAAACTTTACTAAAGAAGAATTTGCCAAATGGGTATCTCAAAAAGAAAATAAAATCAAGTTTAATAAGAGAATTTATAAAGTCGTAAAATTTTCGGGCAAGGATTGTTTTTTTATTCCGCATAATTATGCAAATACAATTAGTATTTCAAAAGACTTGACAGAGGAACAAAAAGAAGACTTAAAAAGACAATATGGTGAGAAGAAAATTCCAAAGAAAGAATTAAATTTTGAAGAATTCGGCTCTTTTGGCACAAGTGCAAAAACAGAAGTAAATGAACATTTCGTAAATATTTTAGTCGATAAAAAATATAATACAGAGCCAGTAAAAATCCAGGATTTCTGTATTAAATTAAAATCCGATTGGTTAGGCAATATCAAACTTGACTTATGATCAAACGCACCCTCTACTTCGGCAATCCTGCTTATCTTAAAACAAAAGATGAGCAGTTGGTTATTGTGTTGCCAACCGAGATGGTAAACGGTCAGCCCCTGCCCGAAGAAACTAAAACAGTGCCTATTGAAGATATTGGTATAGTAATAACAGATAACCAGCAAATAACCATCAGCCAGGCATTAATAACAAAACTGCTGGAAAACAATGTGGCTTTTATTACTTGTGATAACCGCCACCACCCCACCGGCCTGTTGTTAAATTTAGATGGGCATAGTTTACAGAGTGCCAAATTTCAGGCGCAGATAGAAGCTACGGTGCCGCTTAAAAAACAATTATGGCAGCAAACGGTAAGTTGCAAAATAAATAACCAGGCTGCCTTATTGGAAAATATAAGAGTACCTGCTAAAAACATGCGTAACTGGGCCAACGAAGTAAAAAGCGGCGATGCTGAAAACCACGAAGCTGTTGCAGCAGCTTATTATTGGAAAAATATTTTTCCTGATTTTTTATCATTTAAAAGAGACCGTGAAGGAGAAGCCCCCAATAATTTATTAAACTATGGCTACGCTATATTAAGGGCTGTGGTAGCTCGTAACATTGTGGCCAGTGGCATGTTGCCTACCCTGGGCATTTTTCATAAAAACCAGTATAATGCTTATTGCCTTGCTGATGATATTATGGAGCCTTACCGCCCTTTTGTAGATAAGGTGGTGGTGAACATTGTAAACCTTAACGGAAAATTTTTAGAGCTTACTCCATCAATGAAAAAAGACCTGTTGAATATTCCGGCTATGGATGTGATAATAAATAATGAAAAAAGCCCGTTGATGGTGGCTGTGCAAAAAACTACCGCATCGCTTGCAAAATGTTTTGAAGGTACACAACGCAAAATTTTATACCCGTCGCTTGATTAAATGAAGGGCTTTATAAAAATGTAAAAATGTGGCTGTCGTCCCGACGAAGAGCTTGTCCCGCTAATGGCGGGAAGGGATATGCCCGGCGATGCTGCAGGCTGGCATTGAAAGCAGTTTAAAGAAAAGTGAACTGCTTGATTTTTTGCAAAGGGTTTTCAAAATTTAACGGAGGTCTTTGTGTAAAGTTGATAGCTGTGCTGAATTAGCAAGCTGCAGCTTGGCTCAGCAGGTCCCTCCTTCGTCGGGATGACAGCTTTGATTTGAGCAGCGAAGTAATAATGAACATTTATAAATGAAGGGCTTTATAAAAATGCAAAAATGCGGCTGTCGTCCCGACGAAGAGCTTGTCCC
>JAYVJU010000384.1:0-19496 GCA_043769035.1 Ferruginibacter sp. | reverse complement strand
GGCATAGTTAATTTTTATTGCTGCCTTCGGCAGTAGTTAAATAATTTTTTTGAACCAAACTTTAGAATTTCTATTTAGCTGCATTGGCGTCGCACTCTTCAACGGTATATCTTTATTCAACTTCTTTAATTCAAATCTTCTTTTTGTAATTACCAACGTTGCTATACAAATATCCAACAATCTTCACGAAATTTGCAACGATATGAATAATGAAGATAGTAACAATCTAAGTTCCCCCTTCAGGGGGACAGGGGGTAATACTCGTAATTTATTTTTACAGCATGTGGGCCAAACCTCTGAAGCTCCCTTAGCTTTAGAAATTGTAAAAGCAGCAGGCTGCAAATTATTTGATGCAGAAGGTAAAGAATATATTGATTTGATTGGCGGCATCAGTGTTTGCAATGTAGGCCACCGCCACGCCAAAGTTATTGAAGCCATAAAAAATCAGTTGGATGATTATATGCACATCATGGTGTATGGCGAACTGGTGCAAAGTCCGCAGGTGCAATATGCAACATTACTTACACAGCATTTACCTGCTTCATTAAATTCCGTTTTTTTTACTGCCAGCGGTAGCGAAGCCACCGAGGGAGCCATGAAACTGGCGAAACGTTTCAGCAACCGTACACAAATCATCTCGTTTAAAAATTCTTATCACGGTAGCACACAAGGTGCATTAAGCGTAATGGGAGATGAGTACTGGCGCAATGCATTCCGCCCTTTATTACCCGGTACCATGCAGCTGAATTACAATTCTTTTGAAGACCTGGAAAATATAACTGAATGTACTGCCTGCGTAATTGCAGAAACTGTACAGGCAGAAGCAGGAGTTTTAGTGCCACAAAATAACTGGCTGAAAGCATTAAGAGAAAAATGTACACAAACAGGAACACTTTTGATTTTAGATGAGATACAATGTGGCTTTGGCCGCAACGGTACCTTATGGGCATTTGAACAGTTTGGGGTGGTACCTGATATTTTATTACTGGGTAAAGCACTGGGTGGCGGTATGCCTTTGGGCGCTTTTGTTGCCGATAAAAAAATAATGGACAGTCTTTCTCATAATCCTGTGCTGGGACATATCAATACTTTTGGTGGTCACCCGGTTTGCTGCGCCGCCGGGCTTGCAGCATTTAAAGTTTTGCTGGAAGAAAAATTAATTGAAGGGGTAAAAGAAAAGCAAGATTTATTTCAGTCTTTTTTACAACATCCAAAAATAAAAGCAGTACGCAGTTGTGGTTTAATGATTGCTGTGGAATTTGAAAGCTTTGAAATGAATAAGCAGATCATTGACGAATTAATTAAGGAAGGCGTGTTTACCGATTGGTTTTTATTTGCCGCCAATTGTTTACGTATTGTACCGCCATTAACAATCAGCACCAGCGAAATAACTATGGCTTGTAAAAAAATAATTAAAGCAGCACGAACTGTTTGAACTAAGTACCACTATGAAAAAAATTAAGAAAGTATCACTAAGTCTCCTGCTTATTGTAGCTGTGCTTTATATGGTATTACTCATTCCCGACCCGGGCAGCAATAACAAAATTGTAGAGGCAGGTAAAAAACCATTTTTCTGGAACAGGGATGATTTTTGGCAGTTAATGGAAGAAAATTTTAAGCATGCCAAACAATTACCACCTGAAATATTGGATTCATCAATACAGGAATTAAAAAATATTGCAGAACACAAACTGGCTGTTATTGAAAAAGAAAATTTTGCTGCCGGTGATATACGATTGGCTGCCATCGAAAATAATTTTTTCAGGCTGGCTTCATTTATTGCTGCCAAACCAGCTGAAGTAAAATGGCTGACGGGTTATTACAACAGGCTAAGGGTTTGTATAAAAACAGCATCGCAGCAATGGAATATGAAGGATACGGCAGCAAAAAATTATATCTATGCTTTAATGTACGGCTTACGTGCCGCCACCGAAGAAGTATTATTACA
The DNA here is from genome assembly GCA_043769035.1 of Ferruginibacter sp. Taxonomy (GTDB): domain Bacteria; phylum Bacteroidota; class Bacteroidia; order Chitinophagales; family Chitinophagaceae; genus Ferruginibacter. The sequence continues at coordinate 17,548 of JAYVJU010000384.1, read as the reverse complement.
AACTGATTCATTAACAATTTCGCCGGCCATGCTGGTGCAGCAGGAAATATCGGCAACACCACATACTGTTATTTTTGGTATTGAAGTGCATAGCGGAGATATGCTGGTATCCCGTGGTGGTGCAGAAGTTTCTGCATTGATATCAAGAGGGAATGATTACCCCGGAAATTTTTCTCATGTAGCTTTAATTTATATTGACACAAAAACCAATACGCCTTATTTAATTGAAGCACATATTGAAAAGGGTGTGGCTGTTTCGTCTGTTGCACAATATACAAAAGATGAAAAGCTGCGGTTTATGGTATTAAGGTTACGAAGAGATTTACCTGTTATGCAACAGGACAGTATGCTGCCGCAGAAAGCAGCACAATTTATGTTTGATGAAACATTGTACCGCCATATTCCTTACGATTTTAAAATGAATTTTTACGATTCATCAGCTTTGTTTTGTTCCGAAGTAGCATCTTATGCATATAAAAAACAGGATGTACAATTGTGGCAGAATATTTCCACTATTTCATCAACCGGCGTAGTAAACTGGTTAAAGGATTTTGGAGTAGAAAATTTTGTTACACAAATGCCGTCCGACCTTGAGTATGATCCGCAATTATCAATTGTTGCAGAATGGCGTGATGCTGAAACATTGTATAAAGACCATATTGATAATGCGGCTATGGATGCTTTACTTGAAAAAGCCAACAACGGAACAGCAGTGGGATATAATATATGGATGTTGCCGGTTGCAAGAACAATGAAAGCTTATTGCTGGATAAAAAACCGTTTTGGTAAAACCGGCATTATTCCCGAAGGAATGAATGCAACCCGTGCATTAAAGAACCAGACCTTTGTTGCTATGCACCAGTCGGTAAAAAATAAAACTGCACAAATGGCTGCAGACTTTTTGAAACAGTATGGTTACCGTCCTCCTTATTGGCAACTGGTAAAATTTGCAGCGCAGGCAGCAACAAAATATTAAGGACTTACGGTATTGTAACCATCGCCTCATTCAGTAGCTTTGAAAAAATTATTGCGCCATCACTGTTTAAATGTGTCGCATTTCTCCACATACTGTTTGACTGGAGCTGTGGGATTTTTTCAATTGCTGAAAAATCATAAACAGCAGTAACGCCATTTTTTCGAATCAGTTCGATCATCATTTCATTACCTTCTTTTAAAGTAAGGCTGTTTTTATACGAAGGGGCAAAAACCACAAGCAGTTTAATATTATTTGCCTTGCAGGTTTGCACAATATCAACCAGTGCAGTAAGTTTTAATGGAGAGTAAGATTGTGGTTTGTCAATATCATCCGGTAACTTAAATCCTGTAGTATCCAGTTTTCCCTGCAATCCTTCAAAGCCATTATTATCTGTAACCGCATGTTGCTTTATATAATTAAAAAGCACCCTGAAGAACATGCCGTTATACCTGTATGAATGAAAGAGCAGCTTGAATTTTTCGGCATAACCGGTATTTTTTTTAATGTAGCTTCTTAAAACTCCACTCTCATTTATGAACGGATAAAGAGGTATCAGTTCATCTGCAATAATCTCGTCTTTCGTGGTAAAATAAGGATAAGCATCAGCTTCCAGCAGGATTGTTTTTGGCTTAATGCCCTTCCTTAAAAGTAAATGAAGTAAGATGTTATTATAAACTATACCGCCAACACCATTAATGCCTGCATTAAATCCGTTGCCATTATATAAATTGGTGAGTAGTGCCGGGTTGATCTGGTGCTTTGCCCTTGAATTACCTAAAATAATAAAATCTATATTTTTTTTCTTTTGCAACAGGTAGTTAACAGAGCCGGTGCCTTCGCCACTGATTGTATTGGCGTAAATAAATTTTGTAAAAAAATAGATCAGTATCCTGTCTGTTATTATCAGTACAGTAAGCAGTATAAATAGTTTGATCAATATTTTTTTCATACCTAAAATTGAAAATAAATAAATTGACTGCCATTCGAATTGCCCAGGAACAGGATGAGGAAAATTATAAAAATGGTAAAGCCCGAAAGTAAAAGATCACCATTTTTCTTTTCAAATAACTCATCAAAACTATATCGCCTTAAAACAAAGTACTCATAGCCAAGCAATACACCTATACCAAAAATAACAGCAGGATAAATACTGAGGTCCCAAAAATGAAATTTACTGATGCTGAAATCTGTAACAATAGTTTTAATAATTGCTGCCGATTGCTGAAAAGTTGCCGCCCTGAAAAATATCCATGAAAATGAGATGAGCGTAAACACATACAATACTTTTATGGCCTTCACAATTATATTCCGTGAGTAGTGTTTCGAAAAATTAAAAAATCTTTCAATTGAAAGGTATAGCCCGTTTAATCCTCCCCAGATAATAAAATTCCAGGAAGCACCATGCCAAAACCCACCGATGAGCATAGTAAGCATAAGGTTTCTGTAGGTTAACCATTTTGCAAGCCTGTTTCCCCCTAATGAAATGTAGATATAATCTTTTAACCAGGTTGATAAGGATATATGCCATCCCTTCCAGAATGCTGAAATGCTTTTGGCAAAATATGGCAGTGTGAAATTTTCTTTGAATTTAAATCCAAGCATCCTGGCAACACCAATCGCCATATCCGAATAACCCGAAAAATCACAATATATCTGTATAGAAAAAAAGACGGTAGCTACCAATAACATTGAGCCGGGCTGAAACTGGTAATTATTATACGCAGCATCTACAAACCTGCTTAAGGTATCTGCCACAACAACTTTTTTAAATAACCCCCAGAAAAACCTGTGGAGGCCTGTTGAAAAATCTTTATAGGTAATTTTATGATCGCAGGTTTTTAATTGTGGCAACAAATTGTTGGCTCTTTCAATCGGGCCGGCAACAAGCTGCGGAAACATCATTACAAAGTTGGAATAGTTTAATAGATTTCTTTCGGCTTTTATATTGCCGCGGTACACTTCAATTACATAACTCAGACTTTGAAAGGTATGAAAGGAAAGCCCGATGGGCAGAATGATATTCCAGTGCGGCAATTGACTAAACCCTAAGGCATTAAAATTATCTGTAAAAAAATTAAAGTATTTAAAAACAAATAGAACGAGGCAGGTGTTTATAATGCCAAAAAGTAAAAGCCTTTTTTTTGAAGCTTGCGAAATACTGTCTTCTATTTTTTTTGCGGCGTAATAATCGATTAGGATAGTTAAAAACAGTATTAAAATATATACAGGAATAAACCACATGTAAAATATACAGCTGCCCAGCAACAGCAATATCTTCCTGTTGTTACCATTTAAAAAATAGAACAGGAAAAAAAATATTGAAAAGAAAATAAGGAATACAATTGAATTGAACAGCATCAAGTTAATTTATTCAGTTGCATTGAATGATATGGTTAAAGCGGGTGGTATATCTTTTCTGCTTTTTTATATACTTCAGCTTTATCCAGTGTCATCTTTTTTGTTTGCTGGTGCAAATACATATCCACCTGGTCATCAAAATGTTTATTGCCGGCATGTGCAGATGCGCCATACATATTTACAGTTTCAATTACAGGCAAGCCTTGTTTTGGAAACCGCACAAACATAATGAGCCCATCACCGCCAATGGATTTTAATTTCCCATCTTTATAGGGTGCTGTCCATTGCGGCGATAACAGGTCAGGAAAACCACCTAAGGGCCAGTCCTTTTCTCCCCGAACTAATTTTTGCAGATTGCCTAATGTAATATCTGTACGTTTAAAATTTGTTTGCATGTAAGTAGTAACATGTTTATAAATTTCAATAGCCTCAGGTATAGTAACCTGGCTTCCTTCACGATTCTTTAATGTCTTTTTAACATACTCATAGGTTAATAAAAAAATAGCCGCACCTTTATTATCAGCATCACCACGTTTATCCCATTTTTTAAAAGTGGTTATCACCGGAGCATATTCAGGATAATCAGTTTCGTTCACCAGGTACATCGAATCTAATTTGTAAGAATACTGTAATGTAGCAGGTAGTTGTTTATCAAATTTTATTTGTTTAAGTTTTTCAAAACTCAACTGTTCAGTTTGCGGAAACAATTCCAGGAAACGTACACTTCTGTTGAGGTGGTATTGTTCCCACCCATCTGCTTTTACAAATAGCTTTGGATTCAGGTTATCTGCTGTACCGGAGGCCAGGAAGGAAGAATGATTGGTGTTGAATAAAAAACCACTTTTTGGATTTATGTACTGTGGCAATTCTTTTAATGTTCTGAAATTTGTCCAAAGTGTTTTAGAGGTATTGCCGGGTACAGTTCTCTTCCAGTTAAATCCATCTTCTCTTATGGGCATTAAAGCATTATTAATGAAAAAAACTGTATCATACTTATCAGCATACATAATATTAAACATACTCAACTCCTGTTTGCTTAATGCAGCATAAAATTGGGTAAAGTTTTTTGCTTTATTCATTTCATACCATTGCTGCAATACACCAATCTTCATATTGGCGCCAAGCCTGATGGAAAAAAATCCCTGCTTGTTTTTCATTGTGGCACCATATTTACTCCAATACAATTTTCTTTTTATGCCGATGGGGATGCCTTTAATTTTTAGTTTAATGGTTTTTACTTCTAGGTTTATCCATTGCCCGTCAAATTTATATTGCAATGCATTATCAGGATTCATTTCCAGTTGGTATTCATCCATACGGTCGCAAAAATTTACAGTATGTGCCCAACCTAAGTTTTCATTAACACCATGTAAAATACAGGGCCCGCCTGCAAGCAGGCCACCCATAATGTTTAAGCCTTCTTCGCTGCATAAATGGGCTTCGTAAAAAGCCTGCGAACCGGTATTGGGCTGATGGGCATTAATTAAAAGAAAGGCTTCGCCTGTTGTTGTTTTAGATGGATGTATAGCAGCTGAATTACTCCCTTTTTTGTTTAACTCAGGAGCTTCCCATTCTGCATTATTAAAAATTCTTTGCAATGCGCCATCGGCACCATTAAAAACGGTAAGTGCCAATACTGCTGAAGCGATATAATCTTTTACCGTTACGGGAAATATTTTTTTATGCAATACTTCACCCGGATGTTTGGCGGCATAATCATTTAATCCCGCTACATAACCATCGATCAATTGGATGAACTCCGGCGAAAGTGTATTCCACTTTTCTTCGGTTATTTCCCTGCAGCGAAAAAGGGCAAAAGCATAATCGCCTGCTGCTCCCGGCTTACCAAGTACTTTACCCATTAAACCTTTGGTAGGTAAAATTACCTGTTGCATACTTTCAAAATCATCTTCCGCTTCAGCCCATGCTAATCCGTATGCAACTTCAGCATCAGTTTTTGCAAAAATATGCGGTACGCCAAAGCTATCCCTTACAATATCAATTGCTGAAGGATTAATTTTAGTTTGACAAAAACCGGCAGTAATAAAAAAGCAACATATAAGGTTGAAAAAAAGATATTTCATTGTATTAATTAAACCTGTTATTGTTTAAAGTTATGCAGTTAAATGAGTGATATTTGGTACAGTAATATCCATCTTTAAATATAAGTGAAAAATTTCAGCAAGATTCGGGTTTTATAAATTTTATGAACAAAATACTTTTGTGTAAAATAAATTTACAATGAGCGAACAGGAACAAATCAATTATAATCGCATTGCCGAAGCTATAGATTACATAAAAACCCATTTTAAAGAGCAGCCAGACCTGGATGCAGTAGCAGCAAAACTGCATTTAAGCCCGTTTCATTTTCAGCGCTTATTTACAGATTGGGCTGGAGTTAGTCCAAAAAAATTTCTGCAATACACCAGCATCAAGTATGCAAAAAATATTTTAAAAGATAACCAGGCTACATTGTTTGATGCAGCCTATGAAACCGGGCTTTCCGGCACCGGCAGGCTGCACGACTTATTTATTAAGATAGAAGGGATGACACCGGGAGAATTTAAAAACGGCGGCGTAAACCTTTTTATCAATTACAGTTATGCCGAAACTCCTTTTGGAAATATTTTAGTGGCATCCACACCAAAAGGTATTTGCTATATGGCATTTGCCGATGATGAACAACAGGCTCTGGTCGACCTGCAGCAGCATTTCCCCAAAGCACATTTTAAACAGATGCTGGATATTATACAACAGAATGCATTATATATTTTTACACACGACTGGAGTAAACTGCATCAAATAAAACTGCATCTCAGGGGAACAGACTTTCAGTTAAAAGTATGGGAGGCCCTGTTGAAAATTCCCATGGGGCAATTATCTACTTATGGCTCCATTGCAGAAAAAATTAAAAACCCCAACGCCTCCAGGGCAGTAGGCACAGCCATTGGTAGTAACCCTGTAGCCTTTTTAATTCCATGTCACCGGGTTATACAAGCTACCGGTATATCTGGTGGATATATGTGGGGGCCAGTAAGAAAAACTGCTATCATTGGTTGGGAGGCTGCTAAAGCACAAACTGTAAAATAATCAGGCAATTGATAAAACATAAAGAAACAAATCCTGTTATTTTAAGAAGCAGAATCAGGAAAAAGGAAATTGTTTTAGCAGGAAACAGGAAGCTTAAAATTTATGGATCGTTATCTTGCTGGTCGGGCAAAACAATGAAAAAAGAAAACCGAGTGTTTTTTGAATCAGAGATTACTGCATTGCAAAATGCTTACCGTCCTTGCGGACATTGTATGAAAGAAAAATATCAAAACTGGAAAGATGGATCTGTTCTCTAACTTAACTGACCCAACTGTTAACTGGTTACCCAACGATGGGGTAGTAAATTATTATGGCCCTGTGTTTGATTTTAAAAAAGCACAATTTTATTATGATACTTTCTTAAAAACTATTGAATGGAAGAATGACGAAGCTATAATTTTTAATAAGCATATTATAACCAAGCGTAAAGCTGCCTGGTATGGCGATAGTAATTATGCCTATACCTATTCTAATGCAACAAAGTTTGCATTGCCCTGGACGAAGGAACTACTGGAATTAAAAGCAATTGCTGAAAAACTTACTGAGGCAACCTACAATTCCTGCCTTTTAAATTTATACCACGATGGGGATGAAGGCATGGCCTGGCATAGCGACGATGAGAAGACTTTAGAAAAAAATGGGGCTATTGCCTCATTAAGCTTTGGTGCTGAACGAAAGTTCTCTTTTAAACACAAACAAACTAAAGAAACCGTTTCGTTAGTTTTAGAAAATGGTAGCCTGCTGGTAATGAAAGGGGCAACTCAAACCAATTGGTTACACCGGCTGCCTCCCACAAAAAAAATACAGCAGCCAAGGGTAAACCTTACTTTCAGAACAATACGCCTTTAAATTATTTCTAAAATAATTTGCATTTATGCAAAGCAATCATTTACTTTGTATTTCAAAGTGCTTTTGTATGAACAGTCCACAACAGTCATTAGAAGACCTGCAACACATTAAAAAAATGATGGAACGCAGCAGCCGTTTCATCAGTCTCAGCGGGTTAAGCGGTATAGCCGCAGGTATATGTGCATTGGCAGGCGCATGGTTTGCCGGCCAAAAAATTAATTGCTGGGTAAAAGGCGATTGCCAGTTAAGTAATTTAATCTATAGCGGCGGCAGGCAATTAATGAATGAGCTCTTCTGGATTGCCACCTTAACTTTTGTAGCAGCATTTGCTTTAGCGTTTTTGTTTACTTTTTTACGCAGTAAAAAAACCAGTACACCAATGTGGGGCGGCAGTACCCTGCGTTTATTATGGAATACCGCATTGCCTTTAATAGCTGGGGCTATCTTTTTGTTCAGGATGTTACAAATGGGGCAGTTTGATCTGATTGCTCCGGGCTGTTTAATATTTTATGGCCTGGCTTTAATTAATGGTAGTAAATATACTTTGGGAGAAATAAAATATTTAGGCTACGGTAATTTATTGTTGGGTATAATTAATTTGTGGTATGTAGGCTATGGCTTACATTTTTGGGCAATGGGCTTTGGGGTATTGCATATAGTTTACGGAATTGTGATGTGGAATAAATATGAGAGAAAAGTAAAAAGCTAAAAGCTCAGTGCTTAAAGTTTTTGCTTTTACAAAAGTTATAAGGTGATATGAACTTAATTGAAAACTTAAATAAAATTTTTGACAGCCGAATCCGCCTGGGTATAATGAGTGCCCTGATGGTTAATGCAGAAGTGAATTTTAATGAATTGAAAGAACTGCTTAGTATAACAGACGGTAACCTGGCAAGCCATTTAAAAACGCTTGAAGAGAGTGGGTATGTAAAAATCCAAAAGGGGTTTATTGGCCGTAAAACCAACACCACCTACTCGGTTACCAAGGCAGGAGAAAAAGCTTTTAAGACACATTTAACAGCATTGGAAAAAATGATCGGATCAGTAAAATAAATTTTTTTGTACTTTCACTTTGAAATACAAAGTACTTTTAAATAATGAATAAATACGTACAAACATTCTTTACATTTTTTGGGGTATGGTTTATAGCCTCCCTGCTCAACGGATTGCTGAGTGGTATTTGCATAGCTGTTTTCAGTTCAGGTAAAGATGGTATTGGCACAGTTGGATTAGCTATGATAATGTCTTTCATATTCAGCGCTCCATTGGTAGGTATTGTTTGGCTGGTTACTACAATTGCCCAGGCCAACGGCAGTAAAGGGCATTCGTTATTCCAAACTATACTGGGTACAGCACTGGCTTGTGCAGTAATTGGAGCGGTATTTTTTATTTGTACCATTGGCACAGACTTTAAAGAAGCCCGTTTTGCGGTAGGGCTTTGTATAATTATTGCGGCATTAACTGCGGTCTTATTTTTTAGAAATCAATTGAAAGGTTATGAATAAAGTTTATCGTTTTTTAATCAGGCTACGTTCAGATATTTTGGTTTTTCTTACGCATAATATGGCGTTACCGGTGTTGCGTTTTATACGCAAACCAAAAATATTCCCTTATACAAAAGAGCAATTGCTGCATTTTCCTTCCGGTACACTTGGGAAAGATTTAATTATTTTTTTAGAAGAAAAAAAATTGCAACTGTTACCGCATTATGCCAAACATGATATTAAACATATTTTGTTGCAGTACGATACCACAGATGATGGCGAGGTATGCCTGCAATGTTTTATGCTGGGTAATGGTCATCTTTCATTTCCGGTAGCAGCAACAGTATTTTATGGCTTTGTAACAATGCCCGAACATTGGAAAAAATTTACAACGGCTTACCGGTGTGGAAGGCAAAGTACACCCATTGCTGACTGGAAATGGTTTGAAATACTACAGGAACCTACAGCATCACTCATCAAAAAAATTAAAAGTAATGCGATATAAAATTTTAGCTTATTACTACAGTATCGAATTATATTTTATTCAACTTATAAAAAAATAGGAATATGAAAGCGGCAACCATTAAAACGATTTTAGTTACAGCCGGGGCTGTTTTATTCAATATAATTTTCTGGCAGGAAAAACTTGCCCTTAACGCCTTACTCTTTGATGCCTTTGTTTTATGGTCTGTTTTTTATCTGTACCCTGCTGCTTTTACCAAACCGGCAATGAAGTGGTTGTTACTGGCTCATGTAGTAGCATTGACCACAGTAATAGTGCATAACACAGTGCTTAGTAAAATGGCATTTAGTGTTACACTCTTACTGGTAGTGGTGTTTACACAATACCTTCATCGCTCTGTTTGGTATGCGGCGGCATCTGCCGCAGGCAATTACGTGTTGTTTATTTTTTCTTTTTTAGAAAATGTACAGCAGGTAAAAACCGGTGGCATAAAATTATTGGGTATTAGAAAAGCCTTACGCTTTTTAATTATTCCTTTGCTTTTAGCAGGTGTTTTCTTTTTGTTATATGCTGTTTCCAACGCTGTGTTTCAGAATGTGGTAAAAGACATGGGCATTGCACTTGAAAACTTTTTCAGCAAAATTTTTGACTGGTTTGGCTGGCAACGTTTCGGGTTTTTATTGTTGGGTTTATTTATAACCGGAGGTTTGCTGCTGAAGAGTAAATACAATTATTTTTCCGAAAAGGATTATACCCAACACAACGATATGTGGCGCAGAAAAAACGATTTAATAAAATGGAAACAGAGTGCACTGTTTGATGTGCTTAGTCTTTTTATGGGCCGCTTTGCCAACGGCATAATGGCCTTGCGGAATGAAAATACTGTTGGTATGATCAGCATGCTTCTGCTGAATGTATTATTGTTATTTATCAATACCATTGATATTGTGTACGTATGGTTTGGGTTTACCTATACCGCTGATGTAAACCTTAAAGATTATGTTCATGAAGGGGCCGGCATGTTAATATTTTCTATTGTACTGGCCATGATGGTATTGCTGTTTTTCTTCAGAGGGAGTCTTAATTTTTACAAAAAAAATAAATGGCTGCGCTATGGTGCTTATGGCTGGATACTACAGAATGCTATACTGGTAATATCTGTTTTACTGCGTGACTATTATTATATACAGCACATGGGCCTTGCTTACAAAAGAATTGGAGTGCTGGTGTTTTTAACTATGGTATTAGTAGGATTGTTTACTGTGCTGATTAAAACCCATCAAAAGAAAACGGCATATTACTTATTAAGGGTAAATGGCTGGTTTGCCGTTATATTACTGGTAGCAGCCTCCTGCGTACATTGGGATGAAACCATCGCCAGCTACAACCTGGCAAGAAAAAAAACTATACCGGTAGATGTGAAATTTTTATTAACGCTTTCTGATAAAACATTACCGCTACTGGAACAAAACCCCGATGTGCTGGATAATAAAGCTGATACCATAAGAGGTGAGGGGGAATATTTGTATCGCTCTGTACTTACTCCGCGGCAACTGTTTGAAGAACGGAAAAGAAATTTTATTGATGAACAAAAGAAATTATCCTGGCTATCGTGGAATGTTACTGATGTGTATGTAAAAAATAAATTGACAAAGTCTGTTATTACATCTTCTATAAACAAGTAAATATAAAAGTCTGTTTTACTTTAGATAGCAGTGATTAAAATGTATAAATGAAAAAAATAGTAAAATCTTTTGTATATGCATTTAATGGATTAAAACTTTGCTTTGCCTCTGAAGTCAATTTTAAGATTCATCTGCTATCAGCAATTGCGGTACTGTTACTGGGTGTAGTATTTAAAATATCTAATACAGAATGGTTAGCTGTTATCATTTGTATTGCTTTTGTTACAGCACTGGAAATGATAAATACAGCTATTGAAAAATTATGTGATATGGTAAATGCGGCTGTTGATCCAGGCATTAAAAAAGTTAAAGACATCGCCGCTGGTGCAGTGCTGGTTGTTGCAGTTGGTAGTTTAGTTATTGGTGTAATTATTTTTCTGCCTAAAATAATTGTGTACATAAAATCATTATAGAATTGAAAACAGTACTGTCATTTCAAAAAATATTATGGGTATTCTTTGCCTTTATTGGCGGAATGATTTTGGTAAGGTTTATTTACACCGGTAAGTATGCTTTTATTTTTTTGGTGTGGAATTTATTTTTAGCATGGATCCCGTTTGCGATAAGTGGCTTGTTTAAAAAAATAGTTAATGCAGATAAATGGAAGCAGGTAATTGTTTTTACAACATGGATACTCTTCTTCCCGAATGCCTTGTACATTGTTACCGATTTAATTCACCTGGAGCAAGAGACCTCGGTGCCGAAATGGTATGATGTAGTATTGCTGTTTTCTTCTTCGGCAATCGGAGTAATTATGGCATTTGTTTCTTTGATGCGTATAGAAAAATTTTTAGCTTTTAAATTTAATCGCCGCCTGGTGGAGTTTATTGTTTTTGCCATTTTATTTTTAGGTTCCTTTGGTGTTTACCTGGGCCGTTTTTTAAGATGGAATAGCTGGGATATTGTAAGTAACCCACTTGGTTTATTGTCTTCTGTCGGCCAACGTTTTATTTTTCCTTTGCAGCATGTACAAACCTGGGGCATCACCATTATACTTACTATAACTTTTTATTTACTGTACCTGATTATAAAAAAATTGCCCGGTTATTTAAACCAGGCAACTGTATAATTTATTATTTTTTTTATTTAGAAATCCAGCCCCATTGCAAAGTACATTATGGGTTTGCCTTTAAAAAATCCATCCATCGGCCAGCCGGCATCAAGTTTTAAAAAGTAACCTAATAAAGTACTTCTTGCGCCAAAGCCATAGCCACCAGCAAAAGGGCCAACACCACCTGCTTTTACTTTTACCTGAACGGGGCTATTACCATAAATTACTTCTGGTCTTTTCAGTTTATTATACCCTCCGTTCCAGGCAGTACCAAAATCGGTAAATTGTACCAACTGAAAGTTGCGTAAAAATGCATTGTTTATTGGCCGCTTAAATAAAGTGCTGAAAACGGGTAACCTGAATTCGCTGTTCATAACAACAGCATTATTTCCGTTGGCAACATTTTGTATAAAGCCCCTCATATTTACAGCAAGGCTTTGAAAGGCATAATCCTGGTCATTAGCGGTTGGGGTATTAGCATTAAAATAACGGAAGCTGCCATCGCTTTTTATATTATTACCAAACATCAGCCAGCCATCCACTCCACCCAAATAATAAACCAGCTTTTGATTGCCAAAACTAAAATCACCTGAAGCTCTTCCTGCCCAAATAAAATTCTGGAAGATGGGGTAATAATAACGGGCATCAAAACCTGCATTATAAGTGGCGGGGCCATCGGTGGTTTGTACTTTATTTGCCTGCCGGTTCCAGTCAAAATAAACTTTATAGCGCAGGCCATTCCAGATATTCATTGTTGGGTTTAATGTATTGTCATACACAAACTCCAGGTGAGTAACAGAATATAATGTCTTAATATCATCCTGTACTAATGATAGCGGATCAAATGCACTTAACACATCTCTGTCGGATCTGATGCCGGTAGTAAGGCGAACACTTTTATGTACATCAAACGGGTATGTAATATTAACCTGGTATAAATTAGTAAAAGTTCTGCCTGTATATGGTGTGCCTTCAACAGAAAATTGTTGTACGTTTCTGTAATAAGAGCCACCCCAGTCAATTCTTCTTTTTAAATTCTGATAATTTATATACCACTCATTATCTTTCAGGTTGCTGGATATTTTATACGCACCGGTTATTTTAACATCTTCCATTAATTCTGATGTGCCAATACGTACCAGGCCGTTAAGCGGTGTAGATGAGTTAAGCCTTATAGGGCCGGGCTGGCCTGCGCCGCCAAAAGTTTGGTAGCGGTTTATTATTACCGAATTATTAAATCCTGCTGAACCATTCTCTACATAAAATTTAGGTGGTTTGTAAGGATATAATTTTATGGCCTTTAATACAACTTCATTCTCAGTTTCTGTAATGGATGATACACTGCTGTCTTTTTTTTCGTTGGCAAATTCACTTTGAAAAAAGTCATCCTGTTTTTTTGCAGTATCAGCAACCGGGTTATCGGGCATCGGGCCTTTACCTGCATTGGCAAGTTTATATTCCGCCATTTTCTTTTTCATGTACTCTGTAGGCTGGGCAGTAATATTACGGCGGCGTAAAGTTGTTTCGTCAATTTTTAATTTATACAATACTTTCTCATCGCTTTGGCGGGTTACCTCACTTACCTGGTTATTATCGCCGGCAATCCTGGTTTCATACAAGCGGCTTTCGTAATTACTTAGCGGAAAAGTATAAGCCGAATCGGCAGATACTGCAACAACAGCTACAGAATCTACATCTGTTTTTTTATTTGCTCTTAAAGTACTGTCCACTTCTTTTACAGAAGGGTTGCGTAAAATTTCATCACCAATTAAAACCAGCGTATCCAGGCCTTCTGCTTTTGTGGTAAAGAAACCTGCATACCTGTTACCAATACCATTTTCGTCGCTTACAAACGTAAAATGATTTTGATTGTACTGCATTGGCGAACGTGCATTACCATATTTTAAATGCGACAATTGTGTAACCTGGTTCAATTCGGGTTTATCACCAAAGTTGGTAATTAAAAAAACATTGTAGTGGTTATCACTTGGTAAAGAGGTGTCTCCTCCTTTTGCATAAGGCGTAGGCCTGTTGCTTACAAAAATAATTCCTGTTTTGTTTGGGAAAGCTACAAACGATGCATCAAGGTCATCGTACACATCATTGGTAACCTGTTTTACTTTTTCTTTTTGCAGGTCCAGTGTAAAAATATCGGTATGGCCGTTTTTAACAGCAGTAATTAATAGGGTATTGCTGTTGTTCATATAACTGATGTCCTGCACCAGGTCGAACTCTTTGGTAAGGTCAAGTTTATATTGTTTTATTTTGGTTACAAGATCGTACACAAACATATTTATCTTTCCTTCGGTGGTGTACAGTACTGTAATGCGTGTGCCTTTAGGGTCCCATGCCATCAAAGGGTAATTGGGGTTCACTTCGTTTCTGTAAGAACGAACGCCGTATTTTAATAAGGTTTTGTTTACATCTTCATCATTATAAATAACCCGTACAATACCTTTTTTATATTGTGTTACCACGTAACTGCGGCTGCGTTTGTTGGGGTTTACATTAAAGCGGTAATAATCCAGCCGCTTATTAACATCAAAGCCTTCTACATAACTTCCTTTGGGGTAGGCCTTACGTTTAGAAATATCTTTGTAATACTTATCATCCTCGTACTCCATAAATTCATTCAGCAGATCTTTAAATTTCTTTTTGCATATCTGCAGGCAGGCTTTATTTAAATTTTTATAAATTCTTGCCAGGTATAATAAGTAGGTAACATTTTCTTTTTTGTAGCGTTCTTCAATATAGTACCAAAAAGCATGACCGGCAATTACGGGTTTTTCAAAAACAAAACGGTTGAAGTTTTTATAATTGTTACTCAATATTTCGCTTTTCAATTCATCGTCTTTATCGGTACTCCAGTTTTCTGCTAAATAAGCCACATAGCCGTCGGTGAGCCATTTGGGTAAATCCAGTAATGCCTGGTTGCCGGCAAATTCTCCCAAATCATCTCCAAACAAAACATTATCGGTTAAAATTTGTGCAATGCCACCACGAATCTGCAGGCGGAGTTTATTGTGGTCGGCATCAAAATAAATTACCATTTTATTGTTTACCAGTTTTGTGCTGCCGCTGGTATTCTGCCAGTCGAACCCCAGCCCAATATTACTTTGCTGCATATCGGCATAGCTGTTGTATAACACAATATTGGCACGGCGTTGCAGGCTGTATTCCGCGGCAGTTTCTATTTGGGGCAATTCTTTTTCGGCACTCTGGGCAACAAATTTTGCCAACTCCTGCCCACCCTGGTTATAGTAAACATTAAAATTTTTGGTTTGATAGTATTCCCACTTAAACTTTTTAAACTGCACCCTGTTCTTTCCAAACTCAACGGCATTAACCTGTGCGTTTAATGCAAAAGGCAAAAGGCAAAAAATAAAGGCTGCTGTATAAAGAATATTTTTTATTGAACGGGTGTTCAATTTTTTTGCGCCTGTCAATTGTATCATTCTTACTTTCTTGTGCATTATTTTTGTGTTGTTAAGTGGTTTATCAAAAGTTGCTTCAAGGTTTTGGGGTACTAAAGTGCTATTACTTTGCATAACCATCGTTTGTACAATAAAATTAGTTGTTTTACGGTAAATCCAAACCATCAAAATAATCATTGAATGTTAAAAATAAAATCCTTTGTTTTCAGCCCCATACAGGAAAATACGTATTTACTGTACGATGAGTTTAATAATTGTGCCATTATTGACCCCGGCTGTTACTTTGATGCTGAAAAAGAACAACTGGTGGGATTTATTAAAAAGAACGGTTTAGTACCTAAAATGCTGCTCAACACCCATTGCCATTTAGATCATGTATTTGGCAATAAGCATATCGCCGAAACCTTTGGCCTGGTTGCTCAGATACATGAAAAGGAAAAGCCCGTGCTGGAGTTTGCGCCTGCCAGCGGCTTAATGTGGGATATGCCTTTTGACAATTATACCGGCGAATTTATTTTTTTAAAGCAGGGGGATAAAATAAATATCGGCGAAGATGAACTGGATGTGATAGAAGCCCCGGGCCATTCTCCCGGTCATATTTGTTTTTACTGCCCCAAACAAATTTTTTTAATTGGCGGCGATGTGCTGTTTAACCGTAGTATTGGCCGTACCGATTTGCCGGGGGGCAATCATGCACAATTGATAAAAAACATAAAGGAAAAATTATTTGTGCTGCCGGATGAAACGGTGGTGTACAGCGGCCATGGGCCGGTAACAACAATAGGAGAGGAAAAGCGGGAAAACCCATATTTGTCATAGCCCGGTTATGTAAAGTGTATATAAATTGTATCTTTAATATAACAACCGGCTTTTTATGAAACTGATCTGCTGCTTTTTGATATTCTCCTGTAGCTTTCATTTGGTCTGTATTGCCCAGGAAGAAAAGCCAATTTCGGGGCTTATTAAGCAATCTTTTGCAGGAAATACTCCTGTCGCTATTAAACTTTTTCAAGGGATAAATGAAAATTCGAAACTCCTGAAAGCAGAAAAGGAACAGCTATCAGGGGCTGTCAAAAACTTTTCACTGTTTAAACTCAGCAATAACTATAGTGTACTGCAAAAGCAAATTGCAGCAACTGATAAGGTGAGTATAAGTTTTCCGCTTGCAAAAAACAAAAGTGTTGATCTTAAACTAATACATAATCAAATTACCACGGCAGATTTTTTTGTAAAAACCAGTGATGGTAAATTAATAAAAAATCCTGCAGGTATTAATAATCATTTTTTAGGTGTGGTTGAGGGTAACAACAATTCAATTGCAGCAGTTTCTTTTAACCGGCATGGGGTTACAGGAATTGTCTCCGATGCTTCTGGTAATAATGTAATAGAACCTTCCGGTAAAAATGGCCTGCAGATTTTATATAACGATAATGATATAATTACGAAACAAAAACTAAATTGTGTAATTGATGAAAATGCTGATCTGAAAAATGAATTTAAAAATTCCGGACTTTCAATAATTCAATCACCCCAAGCTTGTAAAACGGTAAAGATGTATGTTGAATGTACCTATTCAATGTACCTGTCTCATAATTCTAATATTGATAGTGTAATCAATTTTGTATTTACACTTTTTAATGCTTCCTCAACAATTTTCAAAAACGATGGCATCAATATTCAACTATCAGAATTGTTTATCTGGAACCAGCCGGATATTTATGCAGGGATAACTAATACACCAGCCCTTGCCCAGGCTCTGCAAAACAAACTTGCCTTGGAGTACCAGCAAGGTAACAGCGTAAATGCAGATGTTGCTCACTTAATTACTAATCTTAATTTTAGTGGCGGTGCAGCTACAGGCATAGGAATTATAAATAATTGTGGTAAAGCAAACGGGGCGTTAACTTCGGCTGCTTCCAGTTCAGTAAGGGCTTTTCCAGCTTTACCGGCTTTTTCTTTTGCGGTATTCACATTTGCTCATGAAACAGGTCATATGCTGGGCAGTCCGCATACACAAAGTTGTACTTGGCCCGGCGGTGCTATAGATGATTGTGCCACGCCGGAAGGTGGCTGTTTACCCGGCCCACCACCCGTTACTGGCGGTACTATAATGAGCTATTGTTACCAATCGCCTTATGGGGTAAATTTTTTAAATGGC
>JAYVJU010000383.1:0-3436 GCA_043769035.1 Ferruginibacter sp. | reverse complement strand
CGATATGTTGGTAGAAAAACAGTAACAACACAACAAATGCCGTAGGCATGATAGAAAAGAGCAACAAATCTACCGTGCCTATGGCACTTTTGCCCTCTACCTTATTTTTTCTACCAACCTTTTGCCCCTACGGGGCATTAAAAAATTAATTCCGCCAACGGGTTAAAATAATATACAAGATGATATTTGACGGATTGAAAACCGTAGCAATAATATTTTTTGTATAATTCTTACTTAAGGCTGCTGTACACTATCGTTTCAAATTTTTCTGACAGGTCGCCATGGCTGTTTGGATTTTGTTGAGTAAGTATCAGGCATATCAAATGTGCTTTTGGGTCGGCCCAATATGTAGTACCATAATAACCGCCCCATGCAAAAGAGCCTTTGTTACGGGGTTGCCTTGCTGCAGATATTTCGGAAGTGATTGCGAAGCCAAGGCCAAAATTATCATCGCCAAAAACTTTAGGCTCAAGTTGACCACTTATCATCATCTCCACAATACGTGGCGCTAAAACCTGGTGGCCATTATATTTGCCGCCATTCAATAACATTTGTAAAAAAACGGCGTAATCGAATGCAGTGGAAGAAAGCCCTGCACCACCAGAAAAATATTTTGTATTCATCATCGGGTAATCAGGATCAATATTCCTGAATTCATGCGACCATTTGATGATGTGCTGATCTTTATCTTCTGTATAAACCGTAGCCATGCGGCTGGCTTTTGCTGCAGGCACATTAAAGTAAGTGTCCTTCATGCCAATTGGTTCAAAAATATTTTTTCTTAAAAAATCATCGAGGCTGTTGCCGCTGATCACTTCAATAAGGCAGCCGAGTAAATCAGTATTTAAACCATACAAAAATTTTTCGCCGGGTTGATTTTTAAGCGGCAGCTTTGCCAGTACATTCATTTTTTCTAAAAGATTGGCATTAAAAAAACCAAGTCCGGATGGCACACCAGCTTTTGCATAAATGGCCTGCATTTCTTCGGTGCCGATGGCTGCATAATCAATACCGGAAGTATGGGTAAGCAGGTCCCTGAAAGTAATTTCTCTTTTTGCAGGCACCGTGGTGTACGAGCTGTCGGCTTTATTAAATTTATCCAGCACAACAGGTTTTTTAAATGCCGGAATAAAATTGGCAATGGGTTCATCTAATAAAAATTTACCCTGTTCATACAATATTAAAATACCGGCACTGGTAATGGCTTTTGTCTGGCTCATAATTCTGAATATGGCATCTTTTGCCATTGGCTTTTTAGTATCAACATCGGCAAGGCCATAGCCTTTGTATTGTACCAGCTGGTTATCTTTTATTACAATGGTTACCGCACCGGTAAGCCAGTTTTTATTAATGTAACTGTTTACCAGGTCATCTATACGGTTTAGCCGCTCCATATTTACAGTTGCATTTGGCTTGGCATTGGTTTGTATTACCTGTGCAAAAGCAGTTGATGCAGTAAGCAATAGTAATAATGCTGTTGAAAATGTAATGACGGTATAATATCTTTTCATGCTGGTAAATTAAAGTTATTAAAGGAGTATAGCAATGTACTATCTCAAAGTTAAATGTATCAATAAAAACTGATTAGTTATAAAGTGTAAACCTGTTGCAACATTTTTTGCTGTTGATAATTTTATAAACATAACGTATTAATGTTTATGCGGCCTTTTCTTAATCATACCCCCCTTGGTATCTTTTACACTGCTCATTACAACAAAGGCATTAGGGTCAATTTTTTCCAGCTCGGTATTCAGCTTGTTTAATTCCAGCCGGGTTATTACTGTATATACAATATCTATCTCCATTCTTTCGCCATGATTACCCACACCACGCTTTCCTTTATAAATGGTAACGCCCCTGCCCATTTTATCTACAATCATCAGGCGAATTTCTTCGCTGTGGGCAGAAATGATTGTTGCTCCAATGTACTCTTCAATACCTTCAATAATAAAGTCAAGGGTTTTTGATGCGGCCAGGTAAGTGATCATTGAATACAGTGCAATTTCAATACCCAGAAAATATGCTGCGGTTGAAAAAATAATTACATTGATCACCACAATAATATCACCCATGGTAGTGCCGAATTTTCGGCTTAAAAAAATGGCCAACACTTCTGTGCCATCAATAACGGCCCCGCCTCTTACTGCCAGACCTATACCGGCACCTAAAAAAAATCCGCCGAATACCGCTACCAGCAGGTTATCGTCGGTAACATTGGGAAAGCTTACGGTAGCAAGGCAAAGTGCAAGGCCTGCAATAGCCAATGCCGTTTTAATGGCAAACTGTTTACCAATTACATTGTAAGCAAGTATCACAAACGGAATGTTTACGCCAATTATCCAGATGTATAATGGCACTTTGGTTAATGCAAAAAGCAATAGTGAAATTCCTGTAGCACCACCATCAATAAATTGGTTGGTAAGTAAAAAACCTTTAAACCCGAATGAAGCTGAAAATATACCGGCAGTTATAAGCAACACATCTTTTAAGTGCCGCTTAAAAGTGATCCAGAATTCACGGTATCCTTTTGCCAGTTTATAAGGCGAGGGTTCATTTTTATCAGCGTTCTTTTTAATCTTGTTTTTTAATGTTGTTTGAATGACAACTTGTGTCCAGAATGGGTTCATAATGTCATTTTGTGAGGTTATTCATCTGGCACAAAATACGAATTTATGCAGAAGCGCTGTACAGGATTTGTTTGTAAAACTATTGTTGTGAATGTTGTGGTTTGGGGTCACCTGACTCAGGGTGCTTTAACTGTGTTGGATGTTGTGCCTAATGAGAGTTTTTTCACAAACTCACGGGCACGGCTTTCCTAAGTACGGGAATTAGTATTCCGTCCGTATTTTGGCAAACCAGTTCGTGTTGTACGCCGTTATCAGGGATTAACTTTTATTTTCACTTTCGTGCCGTCTGGCAAGTCTTTTATCTGTTCACAGATTTGCCCACTATACGCAAAATGCACACTCATATCTGTCGGTTTGATGTTGTCAACAGAATACTCGCCACCGATTACAGGAATTTGTAGATAGCTATACACCTGATTTTCTTCAAGAAACTTACCAGCATTGATCAGCTTCTCAATCAATAACGGTAGAAACCAAGTGTCGAACTTCTCTTCATCGCTAAGATAACTCTGGAATTGTTGGATATTATCGGCAACTCTAGTTAAATCGCCGCAGTCTGTCTGTAGCCAATAAACATCTTTTTCTTTTCCAATTAAAAAAAGGTCACCCAAGACGGAAATTGCAACTATTTCATTAATCTCTCCTAAACGCCAAAGCCAACACGAAAGAAGGTCTTCTGTATCAACCTTACTGACATTTTTGGTTACTTGTGTCTCGTCCTGAAAAAAGTTGACTGGTTATTAATGTTAAATCCTGTAATAAGTTTACTAAGATAATTCATCCTGAATCAGGTTGATTAAAAAGTTTTT
>JAYVJU010000382.1:0-3306 GCA_043769035.1 Ferruginibacter sp. | reverse complement strand
TTTGCAGTAATTAATGCAGATGATTTTTACGGACAGGATGCTTTTGTAAAAGCGGCTCATTTTTTAAATAAGGGTTGTAATGAAAAAACATATTCTATTATTGGGTACGAGCTGGCAAAAACTTTAAGTGAGCATGGTACTGTAAGCCGTGGTGTGTGCCAGGTAGATGACCATAATAATTTGGTAAGCATTACCGAAAGAACAAAAATATACAGGGAAGGAGATACCATTGTTTACGAAGAAGAAGATGGTAAGCACCAGGTACCTTTTAATTCAAGTGTATCTATGAACTTCTGGTGTTTTCACCAGGCACTGTTTCCGGTAACAGAAAAATTATTTCACCAGTTTGTAAAAGCAAACAGCCATAATATAAAAGCTGAATTTTTTATACCGCTTATCGGCGATGAGTTTGTTAAAACAGGCGGTGGTACAATAAAAGTAATTCCCTGCTCATCGCAATGGTTTGGGGTTACTTATAAAGAAGATGCCCCTGTGGTAAAAGCCAGCATTGATAAACTGGTGGCCGATGGGGAATATCCACCTTCGTTATGGTAAACATATTTCATACAAACAAAAACGGCTTCAAATTAATGAAGCCGTTTTTTATTTTACCTTTTGCTAAATGCCTTATTCGTAACTCTTAATTAAAAATACACAGTCGTTCACTTTTTTTACCTGCTGCTCTCTTATTAAGTTTTTAATGGTATTGTTGCTGGCTAATTTAATATCTGCAAAATCAGCTTCTTTTTTCAGGTTATCCACTGCTTTAAAAATGTATAAAGATTTTACAGCAAATACAGAACCGCCTTCTGATTTATCGGTTAAAATACCTATTACATCACCGTTTTTATTTAAGATAGGGCCTCCGCTGTTACCATGGTCGGCAGCAATAGAGATCTGGTAAGTAAGGGTATCGCTTTTATAACCTGTTATACTGCTCAGGTAACCTTCGCCATAAACAATTTCATCTTTAGGATAACCCATTGTGTAAATTGGTTCTGCAAGATTTACAGATTTACCAATACTGTAAGGTAAAGCTCCGTAAGGTTTAAAATCTTTATCCTCAATTTTTAAAACTGCAATATCCCTTATCTCGTCTTTCATACACACTTTGGCTAAAAACTGCTGGCCTTTATCATTAGTGGCAATAATGGTTTTGCCTTTTAATACGTGGGCATTGGTAATTAAATAACCTTTACCATCAATTAAAAAACCGGTACCACCAGATTTTGGAGTGGCTTTGGGATCTACTTTAACAGCATCTTTTACTGCTTTCAGTTCTTTATTGGTTTGGTTCTGGCCTTTCTTTAAATCATTCAGCTGGCGGCTAAGTTCTGTTATAGCCTGTGGGTTTGTTTTATTACTGTAAAAAAAAGTAAGCCCCAGGTTAAATAGCGAAACAATACCGGCAATACTTGCAGCAACTGCAGCTGTACGCTTATACCTGTTCCAGAAATAAACGACTTTTGCCTTACCCTTAAGCTGGGTTTTGTTTATTATACCTTCTTCTGCCAGCTTGCTCTCTACTTCATGAAGGGAATGTTTAAAATTTTTGGTATCGCTGTGCTTGCTTACTTCGTTAAGAAAAAATGTATGCTCCACCACCATCTGATCCACTTCCGGATTTGTTTTGCGTAAATCTTCCAGGTAGGTTCTTTCCTGCTCAGTCATTTCTCCCCGAAGGTACCTTTCAACAGCGTCTAATAATAGGGTTTCGTCCATTTTATTGTCCATTTTTATATTGTGCAAAGAATAGTTTTTTTAACCGCATCAGGCATTTATACTTTTGGGTTTTGGCGTTGTCTGCATTAGTATATCCAAAATCAGCAGCAATTTCCTGCATGTGCTTCTTTTGGATGTAATAAGCATCTAACAAACTTTTACAGGGTTCCCCAATCTTACTCATGGCGTTTTCCATTAATGTAAAGTCGGTATCCCTTTTTTCGTGCAATTCCATATCCTCATCCACGGGTATCGTCTCTTCCATATTATCCAGCCGACCGCTGTAACGGTTCATCTGGTTAAGCTTTTTAAGCCAAAGCCGCCGGCAAACCGAATAAATATAGGTTTTTAGCAGGCTGCTCAATTCAAAGGTCTCGGTTCGGGTCTTTTCAAATAAAACGATCATTGCTTCCTGAAAAATATCCCTTGCATCGTCGTGAGATCCGCTGTTATTCAGTATAAAAGCCTGAATCATAGCGTAATTATCCCTGTAAATCCTTTCTATGGCCAGTTTATCGTTCGCTGCCAGTCCCTTTAACAACAATTTTTCTTCTTCTAAAGTACTCACCCGGTTTATATTAATACGGTTAATTATTATTGGTAACCCAAAACAACGAAAAAATATTTAATAAAGCATGGGTTACCTTTTTTTAATTCTGGTATAAATATGAAATTATAATTTTTAAAATTTAAACAAACAAAGATGAAAAAAGTATTTTTAGCAATCGCAGTAGCATCAGTATTTACTGCTTGTAACAGCGGCGAAACTGCAACTACAGAAGCTCCAAAAACTGATTCAATCGTACCTGCAATTGATTCAACTGTTAAGGTAATGGATTCAACAGTTAAAGCAGTAGATTCAACAGTTAAAGCTGTTGTTGATTCAGCAGTTAAAAAGTAATTACCTAACCGGTACCGGGTTGCTTGTATTAATCACCGGTTTACAATAAAGATTTTTACATGACAAGCAATCAATTTAGTCCCTCTTATTTTTAAGAGGGATTTTTTTTTGCTGGTATAAGGTTGTTTTGTTATTTTTGACATTCAATGACAAACAAAGGCAACCATAGCTTCTTTTATTTTAGCTACTATTTTAAAAATGGTTCGGGAGCCTCTTGTTAACAACTGAATAAAAAAACAGACTAACATAAAAAGAATCCCGGCTAAAAAGGTCGGGATTTTTGTTTGCCCCAAACCCCTCCCGAAAAATCGGGATAAATTCCGGGGCTTACAAAGAGAATAAGGGGCGAAAATTTATTAAAAATGCAAAGAGATAAAATCAAGGAAGGTAATATCGACCTAAGTTCCCCTTTCAGGGGGACAGGGGGCAAAAGGGTTTCAATTCAGGGCTTTGAAGGTAGCTTTCACCAGGTGGCAGCACAGCAGTTTTATGGAAAAGATACCGAAGTAATCTGTTGCGCCACTTTTAAAGAAGTAGTAAAAATTGCCGCTGATAAAAAGCAAAGCGATGGCGGCATAATGGCTATAGAAAATTCCATAGCCGGAAGCATTTTACCCAATTATAATTTATTGCTGAAAAGTAATTTGAAAATTGTGGGAGAGATTTATCTGCAGATAAAACAA
>JAYVJU010000381.1:0-28366 GCA_043769035.1 Ferruginibacter sp. | reverse complement strand
GCACAATTAAGCATGATGCTGGAAATAGTAAAAAAATATGGTAATGATATTTACGATATTATTAAAACTATAAAAAACAAGCATGTTGAAAATGATGCTAAAGAAAAAGCAGAGGTTGTTTTTTCTACTGTGCATCGCTGCAAAGGAATGGAATATGACTCTGTGCATTTAGTAAAAGATTTTATTACAGAAGATAAAATAAAACGCCAGGTAGCAGATTTGGAAAATGATGAAAAGAAGATCAACAAACTTAATGAAGAAATTAATTTACTGTATGTAGCCATTACCCGTACAAAAAATACTCTTCACATACCTGAAGAATTATTACCCACCGATTTTCCAAAACTGGCGCAAATAAATATTATAAAGAAGGAAGAGCCAAAAGAAATTAAACCCGTAGTGATTGAAACGCCTAAATCAAAATATGGGTATTCAAAATATACGGGTACTTCTGGTAAAACTTTTTCGGTGGAATTGGTACGTACTAAACATAGTGAGGCTTACAAACCCTGGACACCGGAGCAGGATGAAAAATTAACGGAGCTTTTCAATAACAATGTTTCTGATTCGGAAATTATAAAACAGTTTGGCAGAAATGCCGGAGCCATACAATCAAGATTAAGAAAGCTGGGATTGAAATAAGTTTGCCCGCAGATTTCGCAAATTACGCAGATAAAATACAGTTTTTTATTCTGCGACATCGGCGTAATCTGCGGGACTATTTTTACAATCATCTTCCAAAATCATCCTGCACCCTAACTATATCATCTTCATCGCTTGGGTTTGCGGCATCCGTGTGACGCCAGATCTCGGCGATAATTCCCCAGCCGGATGTACCCAATAAACGGTGGCGTTCGCCCTGTTTTAATTGTATGATATCTCCGATATTTAAATCTTTGGTTTCTTTTTCTTCATCGGTATCGCTGGTTACAACACCTGCAACGCCGCCAATTAATTTCCATATCTCAGCACGGCGGTGATGGTATTGCCAGCTTAATCTTTTATCCGGCGCTACCACTAAAATCTTAGGGCTTAATTTGCCGGAAATATTTAATTCCTCTTTTGTAAGATGCGGAAAATATAAACTGATAAATTTTTCAGCTTCGTTTTCTTCAATCACAAAAAAACCTCCCCATGGCCTGGAGCTATCCTGTTTGTGAACTTTTAAATTTTTATGGTGCAGGTATTCTGCAACATTTTCAAAAACTAATTCTTTGGGTGTGTCAATGCTAAAATGCAATTGCATGGTAAAATTTTTGTATCTAACGTTAAGGTTTACAATTTATTGAGAAAGATAAAAATATTTTTAGAAAATTACCTTCCCATAAACACCATCAATATTTGTACATCACTTGGATTAACACCAGAAATTCTTGATGCCTGGCCCAATGTACGTGGCCTTATTTTTTTAAATTTCTGTTTGGCTTCTGTGCCTAAAGAAATCAATTTTTCGTAATCAAAATTATCCGGAATTATTAAATCTTCCAGCTGACTCATTTTGGCAACCAGCTCTTTTTCTTTCTCAATATAAGTTTCATATTTAAGTTGAATCTCTGCCTGCTCCAGTATGTCTTTATTAAAATATTTCAACGCCGTTTTTAAAGACGGAATGTATTCCATCATTTTTTCCAAACCAATATTTGGTCTTAATAAAACCTGCGCTGCCTTTTGTTTTGCAACTAACGGCGATGATTGTACGCTTTCTAAAAATACATTGGTTTCTTCCGGTTCCAGGCTGATGGCAGCCAATATTTCTTTCAGTTTTTCTACGCCTTCTTTCTTTGCTTTTACCAATTCCATTCTTTGCTGCGAAGCCAAACCAAGGCGGTAACTTTTTTCTGTTAACCGCAGGTCGGCATTATCCTGGCGCAACAAAGTGCGGAACTCTGCCCGGCTGGTAAACATTCGGTAAGGTTCATCTGTACCTTTGTTAATTAAGTCGTCAATCAACACACCAATATAAGCTTCGCTCCTTTTCAGTACCACCGCTTCCTGTTCGCTGGCTTTTTGGTGGGCATTAATTCCCGCCATCAAGCCCTGGCAAGCGGCTTCTTCATAACCGGTAGTTCCATTTATCTGCCCGGCAAAAAACAGGTTTTCAATAAGCTTTGTTTCCAGGCTGAATTTTAACTGTGTAGGTGGAAAGTAATCGTACTCTATAGCATAACCCGGTCGGAACATCCTGCAGTTTTCAAAACCAATAACTGATCTAAGTGCTTGAAATTGAACACCTTCCGGTAATGAAGAGGAAAAACCATTCACATATATCTCTACCGTATTGAAGCCCTCCGGCTCAACAAACAACTGGTGCCTGTCTCTCTCTGCAAAGCGGTTGATCTTGTCTTCAATACTTGGGCAATACCTCGGCCCTGTCCCCTGTATTCTTCCCTGGAACATAGGGCTTTTTTCAAATCCCGTTTTTAAAATATCGTGTACTTCCGGACTTGTGTATGTGATAAAGCAGCTCCGTTGTTGTGCTGGTGTTATTTTTTTTGTTGGCAGATAGCTAAAACCTACCATTTCTTCATCTCCCTTCTGTTCTTCCATTTTGGAGTAGTCCAGGCTACGGCCATCAATCCTTGGCGGGGTTCCGGTTTTTAAGCGATCACTTTCAAAACCTAAGGACACCAATTGCTCGGTTATACCCGTAGCGGCCTTTTCTGCCATACGGCCTCCTCCCAGTTTCTTCTCTCCTATATGAATAACACCGTTTAGGAAAGTGCCATTGGTTAAAACCACTGATTTTGCCTTTATTTCATGGCCTAAACCCGTTACAACACCGTAAACACGGCCATTTTTTACCAAAAGCCCGCTCACCATATCCTGGTAAAAATCAACGTTCCGGGTGTTCTCCAGCATTTCCCGCCACTTACCTGCAAATAACATTCGGTCGCTTTGTGCTCTCGGGCTCCACATGGCCGGGCCTTTACTTCTGTTCAGCATTCTAAACTGAACCATGCTTTCATCGGTAACAATGCCACTATATCCACCCATGGCATCAATTTCTCTTACAATTTGCCCTTTGGCAATACCTCCCATGGCTGGATTACAGCTCATTTGGGCAATCGTCTGCATATTCATAGTAATCAGCAGCACTTTACTGCCCATATTAGCGGCAGCGGCGGCGGCTTCGCAACCGGCATGACCAGCCCCTACTACTATAACATCATATTCTGGAAACATGTGGCAAAGGTAGTTTAGAAATTATTTAGGTTATAAAGAAGTTTAAAGAGACATCATCTGGCCACCAAACTTTCTGAGTATCTCCCTTTCTAATAAGATATCCTTTAATGAAGCGCCTTGATTGAATTTTTCGAACTCACCCTGGTTTAAAGTGGCAATATTTTCGAGGTGTTCTTTATTATTGATGATAAAGTTCTCAATGGCGGGGTGGCTTTTAATATTAGAAACCTCTATTTGGGAGAGCTTATGAATCATTTTAAGACAAAACCCATATCCAGTTTTATCATACAGGTTCTGGAAATAAGGTTTTACAGCAACTACATCTATTCGGTTACCCCTGTTTTTGTTTAAGTCAAGCTTTTCTACCCTTATATTTATAAAATTCCAACAAAGCTTCAGGTCTTCTTTATTGTCAAAATCAAAGTAGGTAACAGGCACTATATGATCAAATTGCCAGGCTTTAGCAAAATTGTACCAGTTCAAATCTGTCGTAAACTGTAATTCAATCCAACCCCTGAAGCCATTTATATCCATACCAAAGTAAGGAGCATAAGCGGTAGCGGCTTTTTTCTCCAGTATATACCGTCTTAGAGCTAATTGCCACTTGCGCTTCTCCCTAAACTTTAGCAGGGCATCTGTTATATCTTCCTTTGGAGTCCATTTCTTTCTTTCCATTCCCAAATATATTATGTTTCCAGTTGAAACTGGGATTCGTGGAACCCAGCATTCTTTGGGTAAGATTGGATGAATTCAAAATGGGATTCGTGGAACATCACTTAAAATAAGCTTTCAAACACCTGTCTTCTGCCCCCCTCATATGCTTTGCATCCTTTGGCGTCTTATCCTTATACCCACAAAGATGCAGTGCGCCATGAAAAATAACCCGATGCAATTCTTCCTTAATAGTAACTCCCAAGGTTATAGCATTGTCTCTTACCCTATCAGTGCTAATGTAGATTTCCCCTGATATAGCTCCACCTGTTGGTTCAGACAAATCGAAAGTGATTATATCTGTGTAATAGTTATGCTTAAGATGAGATTTGTTGATCTTCAAAAGGTAATCATCTGAACAAAAGATATAGGTCAGGTTCTCCAGTTTTTTCTTTTCCTTTTTAAAAATACCTATAATAAATACCTTCAGAGCTGTCCTTTTAGTAAGAGAGATGTTTTGTTGCAGGAAAAAGAATTGTGTTGCCATAGCTATTTTCTAAAATCGAAATTATTAAACAATTATGAATGAATACTTTTGTAGTAAATAAAACAGTAAGAATGGACAGGCGATTATCGGAGGTTGAAGTTGGCAAGACGGTTGTTATAAAGCATTTTGAAAATGATGATATTTTTTTAAAGCTGATGGAGATGGGTTGTGTACCTGGAGAGAAGATACTAATTGATCAAATAGCCCCTTTAGGAGATCCAATTTCTATCATGGTTGCTGGCTATATCCTTAGCTTAAGACTTAATGAAGCAGAGCATATATGGGTTGAAGAAATATCACAGATTAGGGTATTAAATTTATAAACTATTGATTATCAATATTTAATGAAGGTTGGACTATACTTTGGCTCATTTAACCCAATACATATGGGGCACTTAATTATAGCCAATCATATTGCAAATAACACTAGCTTAGACAAGGTTTGGTTTGTTGTTTCTCCCCAAAATCCCTTTAAAAAGTCTGGTTCTTTATTAAACGAATATCACCGGCTGCACCTGATAAATACAGCTATATATGGCGAAACAAAATTAAAGACAACTAATGTTGAGTTTAAACTTCCAAAACCATCTTATACTATTGATACCTTGACCTACCTTGCTGAAAAACACCCCCAGCATAAATTCTCAATAGTAATGGGTAGCGATGGTTTTAAAAATTTAGATGGATGGAAAAATTATAAAACTCTTATTAATAATTATTCGTTTTTTATATACAACAGACC
Organism: Ferruginibacter sp.; assembly: GCA_043769035.1. Classification (GTDB taxonomy): domain Bacteria; phylum Bacteroidota; class Bacteroidia; order Chitinophagales; family Chitinophagaceae; genus Ferruginibacter. The sequence goes on along the minus strand of JAYVJU010000381.1, from coordinate 23,243 downwards.
GGGGTTTATCATTACTGAAACTTTTGGCGCAGATATTACAATATTAGATGCCCCTTTGTTAGATATTTCCAGTACCCTTATTCGTACTATGATAAAAGAAAAAAAATCAATTCGTTTTTTAGTACCAGACTCCGTTAAGGAAGAAATTGAAAGTAATGGTTTTTACAGGGATTGATAATAATAACCATTAAAATACCCAACCAAGCAGCAAACAAAACAAAACAATAAACGGTGTTGGTATTTTTGAAAGTTGTAAAATTAAAAACGTGCCGGCTATAACCACAATATTTAAAAAACTAATGGCGTTAAAGGATACTATAGATATATCTTTTAGTAAGTATAGTGTTGCTGCCCACATAATACCTACCACTACAGCGTTAATACCTTCTAAAGCACGGTAAACCACAACATATTTCTTTAAATATTGCCATACCGGAAAGAAAAATAATACCAATAACGCACTGGGAAGAAAAATAGCAATAGAACCAATTATACATCCCAACAACTGCATTTTCTTTCCTTCGTTTTTTAGTGCTATTCCACCAGTATATGAGGCTATAGAAAAAACCGGTCCGGGTATGGCTCTTACCATACCGGCACCCGTAAGCAACTCATCTCTTTCAATTCGTATTATGTTTTGATCCTTCTTTTGCATACGTTCAGAGCTAGGCCGTGCCACATATTGATCCAGCATTAGTGGTATTAATACATCGCCCCCCCCAAATACAAAGCTACCAAAGCGATAAAAATTTTCGAAGAGATTAAATGCTTTACGGCTTTCCCATTGTTGCTTTCTTGCTCCCTCACTCATTATTCCTGCTACAATAAAAATCAGTATAAAAAACCATATATTCCTCCACCTGATATGGCGGGGTTTAACTACTGTTTTTTCCGGAATTCTCTTACTGCTGATATTTGTAATAATTCCTCCCGCTATAATAAGACCCGGAAAAACCCAGGGTGTTTTAAATAAAAAATAAGTAGCAATCATTGCTACCAACATAATAACCTGTGTAATAAAATTATTTACTGATATTTTAAAAGCCTTGAATGCAGCATATGCTAAAAACCCAATAGCCATAGGTTGAATAAATTGAAAAATACTTGTATTCAGTCTTTCGTTACCGATGCTTGTTACTAAAAAGGATAGGCCTCCCATTAAAAAACAAGCTGGCATAATCCAGATTATAAGAGTTAGAACAGCTAAAGGAACACGACCCCGTTTATAACCAATTAAGGTTAGTGTTTGGGTTGATGAGGCACCTGGTAATAGCTGACAAAACGAATTATATTCTATCAATTCTTCCTTAGTAATATCCTTTCTTCTATCTACAAAAGTTTTTAACATCATTCCCATATGCCCCTGTGGCCCTCCAAAAGCAGTAATGCTGTGTATAAAAACAGCTTTTAAAAAAGGAATATGTCGCAGTAGTTTCAATTGTAAATATTACTGTAACTAATTTTTATATTCATGTATGAAGGCCCGCCATTTTGTGTACGGTAATTTAATTTATACAGGTCGGTTTTGTGCAATTTATATGTAGTTTTACTTTTACAGAAGGAAGTTGATTATGAAAAGTTACAAAAGTTATTTTTCTTTAAACCATGTTATAATAAAGATTTTATTATTTGGACTGGTCATCATCGCTTATTCCTGTAGTAAAAAAATTTTTTCATCTTTACCAGAATATCGCTTTGTAAGTATAAATAAAATTCCGGATTACAGCAATTTAAATTATTGGGCAGCACATCCATGGAAAAAAGATTTAAGTGATAGTGTACCTAAACCATTGCGCAAAAGTTTTGCAAAAGATTCTATGGTAGATGTTTTCTTTATTCACCCCACAACATTAACTGCAAAAGATGATGAACGCTGGAATGCACCTATTGATGATGCAACCATTAACGCTAAAACAGATTACACAAGTATTTTATACCAGGCTAGTGTGTTTAATGAGCAATGTAGAGTGTTTGCACCACGTTACCGCCAGGCACATTATAAAGCTTTTTTTATTAATAATAATGAAGCTGCTCCATATTTTGAAACGGCATATCAGGATATAAAAAAAGCTTTTGAATATTATTTAAGTAATTATAATAGTGGTAGGCCAATCATTATAGCATCCCACAGCCAGGGCACTAAACATGCTGCAAGATTATTAAAAGAATTTTTTGATGGTAAAAGCCTCCAAAACAAATTAGTGTGTGCTTATATTATTGGTTTACCTGTACCGGAAAATTATTTTACCGATATACCAATATGTACTAATGCTAACAGCACAGGTTGTGTTATGAGCTGGCGTACTTATAAAACAGGTTATACCGATCAACGATTTGTGGCTAAAGAAAATTATAAAGCGATTGTTGTTAATCCACTTTCATGGACGATAGATTCTTTCTTTGTAAATAAAAATAATAATAAAGGTGGTGTGCTTTTAAAATTTAATAAAATTGTGCCAAAGGTAGTAGATGCACAAATTCATAATAACGTATTATGGACCAGTAAGCCTGATGTAATTGGAAAAATATTTTTTACTAAGAAAAATTTTCATGCAGGGGATATTAATTTATTTTACATGAATATCAGGGAGAATGTGCGAAACAGAATTAAAGTGTATTTAATGAACAAAGAAAATTTATAACTATTATAAACCATACTTTGCACTTATCTCCAACATCCTGTCGATTGGCTTTTTTGCAGCAAGCCGTAATTCCTCCTCCATAATAATTTCAGGTAACTCATATTTTATACATAAATACAATTTTTCAAGTGTATTTAATTTCATATGCGGACAATCATTACATGCACAACTATTATTCGGAGGTGCTGGTATAAATGTTTTATTAGGGTTATTCTTTTGCATTTGGTGTAATATCCCTGTTTCTGTTACTACAATATATTCAGTAGCTTCATCTTTCTGGCTAAACTTTAATAATCCTGTGGTACTTCCAATATAATCTGCAATAGCTAATACTGGTGCTTCACACTCCGGGTGTGCAATTATTTTAGCTTTAGGGTGGCGTATTTTTAATTTAGTAATTTTTTCGAGGCTAAATATTTCATGTACCATACAAGCACCATTCCATAACAACATATTTCTACCCGTCTGTTTGTTGATATAAGCCCCAAGGTTCTTATCTGGTGCAAAAATGATAGGTTGGTCAGCTGGTAAACTTTCAACGATTTTTTGGGCATTAGAAGATGTACAGATAATATCGCTTAAAGCCTTCATTCCCGCAGAGCAGTTAATATAGGTAACAACCAGGTGATCGGGATGCTTTTCTTTAAATACTTTAAATAAAGGTGGTGGTGCACTATCGCTTAATGAACAACCAGCTTTAAGATCTGGTAATAAAACTTTTTTTGAAGGATTTAAAATCTTTGCAGTTTCTGCCATAAAATGTACGCCGGCAAAAACAATAATATCTGCATCTGTCTTTTCTGCTTTTTGTGCCAGGCCTAAACTATCTCCTATATAATCCGCAACATCCTGTATATCCGGCTCCTGGTAATAGTGTGCCAGGATAATTGCATTTTTTTCTTTTTTTAATTTTTCAATTTCAGCAAATAAATCAATCTCCGGGTTTATATCTAAATCCAAAAAACCGACCTTTTCAATATTTGCTTTTGCGCTGTTAATATCTGTCATAATATGTATTAATACTTATTATTTATATAATCACTTACTACTACTATGGGTGTTAATAAGTGTAAATAATTATTTTTACTGTTGATGTAAAATTAAAACCTTTTACTTATCCACCTGCATCCACATCTAATTAACATAAAAAAAAACTTTATATACTGGTTATAACCTTTACACCACAGCTTTATATTTTTTGCCCAGGTATTTATAAACACCGGTTAATAACAACAGTGTAGTAAAACTAAATAGTATATTCTAAAAAATTACCTGTTAATAATAGTGGTATAAATTGTAGTCTTCTAACATCGATTTATATCCGGATTTATAAACAACAATTTTCAACTCATTTTATAAAGACTAAATTTTTTATAAAATACCGCTTATTAACACTAAACAGGGTTTATTAACAAGGGTATGTTAAAAACGATACTTTTTAATAATAAAGCCTGTAAAATAAAGGTAACCTGCCCAAGCACAAAAAGCAAAACAGGATATAAACCCATACCTGTTTTTATGTGGATAATATTTACCCGGTAAAATGGTTTACAAACCTCAAAACCTTACTAATACTCAATTTTGCAAAATCCCGGGGCTGGAAATAAGTGTTAATATCTGATTTTCCCCTATTTTTGCCGTCCATTTTAATAATAGAAAAGTATGCAAATAATTCAGACAATTCGTGATAAAGGTGCAGCAATAGTAATTGCAGTAATAGCTTTAAGTTTAATTGGCTTTATATTAATGGATGCCAAACAGGGCGGTAATGATTTTTTTAGTTCACTCTCTGGCAGTATAGGTAAGGTTAATGGTTCGGCAATTGAAAAAACAGAATTTGAAAGAAAGATAAAGTTTGCCGACAATATGGCTAAGCAACAGGCACAGCAATCTGGAAGGCCGGCACCTGATGCAGCACAAATAAGGGAGCAGGTTTGGAACCAGATAGTTGCAGAAAAAGTATTTTATGACGAGGCACAAAAACTAGGTATTAAGTTTACATCACCCGAACTTTCTGCAATACTAAAAAGCAACGACCCGTCAAATCCGCTAATGCAGGATCAAAGTATGGTTGACCCGGCAACAGGAAAACTGGATGAATCAAAAGTTACCAGCGCTATCAATACTATTAAAAAAGCAAAGGGTGAACAATACGAAATGATTAATGCACAGATAGCAGAACCACAAAGACTGGCAAGTGTATCTGGTAAATATTTTGCCATGCTTAATGCCAGCGCTTATTACCCTAAATGGATGAAAGAAAAAGATAGTGTTGAAGCGAAAGGATTTGCAAATATTTCTTACGTAAACATTCCTTACAATGTAATAAGCGATAGCACTATTAAAGTAACAGACAGTGAAATTGACAACTACATACAAAAGCATAAAAAGCAGTTTAAGCAGGAAGAAGGTCGTATGGTTTCATACGTTACCTTTAGCCAATTACCCAGTGCTGATGATAGCGCTAAAACAAAAGAACTGGTTGCCGGTTTAAAAGAAGGTTTAACAACAGACCCCAACACAAAAGCATTTATAGCAAGAAATACATCTCTGGTTGAATTTGACAGCAACTATTTACCCAAAGCAAAAATACGTTCATCTTATATTGATACTATTGCCAAACAGCCTATCGGTTCTGTTTATGGTCCATATGTTGATGGCGGTGCATATATACTGGCAAAAATGATGGGCACTAAACAAATACCAGATAGTATTAAGTGCAGACATATATTGGTAAAAATAGCGGATAAAAATGGTGGCCAGATGAGAGAAGATTCCGTAGCCAGGAAATTAATTGACAGTATTTCTGCAGCTGTAAAAGGCGGTGCCGATTTTAACGCCTTGGTGTTAAAATATTCTGATGACGAAGGAAGCAGGAATAATAAAGGGGAATATAAGTTTAGCTCTTCTTCAAACCTGGTCGATTCATTTTACAATACAGTTTTTTATAACCCAACAGGTACTAAAAAAACAGTTAAAGGTCAGAGCCAGGATTATGTAGGGTATCATTATATAGAAGTACTGGACCAGTGGAAATTTATTCCGGCTTATAAAATTGCATTTTTAGCAAAAGAAATTTTACCAAGCGACGCCACGATACAAAATGCCAATTTAAATGCAACAAAATTATCGGCTCAAAAAAATGTAAAAGAACTGGAAGCGTATATTGTTAAAAATGGCTTACAAAGAATAAGCCTGCCAACACTAATAAAAGAAAACGATTTTTCTGTAGGCCAGATGCAGGATGCAAGGCAGCTGGTGCGTTGGGTATTTGAAGCAAAAAAAGGAGATGTAAGTGAACCTTTTAATATTGGTGAGCAATTTGTTGTTGCTACTGTAGATAAAATACAAAGCGAAGGTACGCAAGATGCAACAACAGCAAGGCCAATGGTGGAAGGGGTAATACGAAACGAAAAGAAAGCCGAAACAATAATAAAAAAACTAGGAACCAGCGCAACTCTTGAAGCTGCCGCAGCTGCCTACGGCAAACAAGTTGAAATAGCTGGCGCAGACTCTTCACTTACTTTTAACGGCCAGTTTATTGCAAATATTGGCGAAGAACCCAAGGTAATAGGTGCAAGTTTTAACAAAGAAAACCAGGCAAAAGCATCTGCTCCAATTGCAGGTAAAAATGGTGTTTATGTAATAAAAGTAAACAGCATAGGTACAAAATCTATAGACACCCCAGCTGCTGCAACGCAAAAATTAAGCACATTACGCAGTCAGGTGGGAGCTGGCTGGTTTGAAGGATTAAAGAACCAGGCTACTATTAAAGACAACCGTAGTAAATATTATTAATACCAACACAACAACTCTTTACAACAGCCTTTACCAAGTAAAGGCTGTTTTTATTTACGGGATAAAGAAAATTTTAAGTGTGGCAAGCAGCCCGTAAAATATTGCTATAACTTTGCTGTATGGATGAAGTAATGATAAATAAGGTTTCAGAAAGCGGCATACTTACCGTGGACCTGGAAGAATATTATCCCAAAGAGGAAACTGTTGTGTTTGATTTGAAGGACTATTTATTTATGGGTTTAATATTAAAAGAAAAAGATTTCAGGGAGGCATTAAAGAATTTAGACCTTACACCATACGGTAATAAAAATGTTGCACTTACCTGCACCGCAGATGCTATAATTCCTATGTGGGCCTACATGCTGGTAAGCAGTTACCTGCAGCCAATTGCAAAAAATGTGGTTTTTGGTAATGCAGATTTTTTACATCAAACATTATTCTTAAAAAATATTGCAGCAATAAACCCGGAAAACTATACCGATAAAAGAGTGGTGATAAAAGGTTGTGGCGATTTACCTGTTTCCGAAAATGCTTATGTGGCCATTACCCAATTATTAAGGCCTGTTGCAAAAAGTATTATGTATGGGGAACCCTGCAGCACCGTACCAATTTATAAAAAGAAATAACAACTATTGATCAGTCCCTTATCGTTAAGCAAATAAAATTTCAAAAAATACAATGCGGTATTCAGCAGACATTAAAAAAACAGCCCGTCATTTTATACCCAAAGATTTTACTCTTACTAATTGGGAAACCCTGGAGCCGTATTTTAAAAACTTACTGGAAAGAACGGTTAACTCAAAAGAGGAAATGGAAAAATGGTTGAAAGACCAAAGCGAACTGGAAGCGTTGATAAATGAAGATGCCTGCTGGCGGCAGATTAAGATGACCTGCGATACAGAAAACAAAGCCCTAGAAGAGGCGTTTAATTTTTTCTTCATGGAAATTCAGCCTAAAATTCAGCCTTACTCCGATGCGCTGAATAAAAAATTAGTGAACCATCCATTAGTAAAAGAACTGGATGCGCCAAAATATTTCACCTATTTGCGAAGCGTTAAAAAAAGCATTGAATTATTCAGAGAAGAAAATATTCCGTTACAGGCGGACTTGGCGGTACTGCAACAACAATATGGTGTTACTACCGGAAAAATGATGGTGACTGTTGATGGGCAGGAATACACCTTACAACAAGCCGCAAAATTTTTAGAAAGCCACGACAGAAATAAAAGAGAAGAAGTATATAGAAAAATTCAGGACAGGAGACTGGAGGATAGAGAAACCCTGAGCAATTTATACAACCAATTAGTAGAAAAGAGAAACCAGGAAGCGCTGAACGCAGGGTTTAAAAATTATCGGGATTACAGGTTTAAAGAGTTGGGTAGGTTTGATTATACCAAAGAAGATTGTTACCAGTTTCATGATGCAGTAAAACTGCACGTATTGCCATTAGTAAATGAAATTTATAAAAAGAAAAAACAAAAACTTGGATTAGATAAGTTGCGCCCATGGGATATAGATGCTGAACCGGAGGGTACTGCACCACTACATCCTTTTAAAACAAGCGAAGAGCTGGTAACCAAATCCATTGAATGCTTTAATAAGCTGCGCCCATTTTTTGGTGCCTGTTTAAAAAAGATGAACGAATTAAAACACCTTGATCTGGAAAGCAGGAAAGGAAAAGCACCGGGAGGTTATAACTGTCCGCTGGCAGAAAGTGGCGCACCATTTATTTTTATGAATGCCGCAGGGCAGATGCATGATGTAACAACAATGGTGCATGAAGGTGGCCATGCTATTCACTCTTTTTTGGCGCACCCTTTAGAATTAAATGGTTTTAAAGAATACCCGATGGAAATTGCCGAAGTGGCCAGCATGAGTATGGAATTATTCAGCATGGATCATTGGGAAACATTTTTTGATACTGCAGAAGATTTAACAAGAGCTAAAGAGCACCAATTGGAAAGAGTGATCACTATTTTTCCATGGATAGCTATAATAGATAAATTTCAGCATTGGGTATATGAAAACCCAATGCATACTAATGACGAACGTACCGCTAAATGGAATGAGATATTACAGGAATTTCAGGACGATGTGATTGATTATAGCGGATTAGAAAATTACCGCAGTAATGCCTGGCAGCGCCAGCTTCATTTATTTGAAGTGCCGTTTTATTATATTGAATATGGTATTGCACAATTAGGTGCCATTGGTATGTGGATGCAGTATAAAAACAATAAGCAATTGGCAATGGACAATTATTGCAATGCACTAGCATTGGGTGGCACTAAAACATTGCCTGGGTTATTTGCTGTAGCAGGATTACAATTTGATTTTAGCCCGGAAAAAATAAAAATTCTTATGGAGTTTGTAGAGGCGGAGATGAAGAAGGTCATTTAGTTATTGCATTTTACTCCGGCAGTATCATTTATAACTATTTTCAATCTAATATAATCTTCATTGTCTTCCAGTAAAGCGCTATTGCCAGGATTCACCTTTTCAATTGCATTCAAGATGTTTTGACCAGAAAAAAAACTATCTACGGTGTGATACTTACATCCAATATGGTTTTTATATTTTTTCCCATTGAAAGAATACGTGTAATCTATAGTAGGGTTTTTGGCTACAGAGTTTAATTTCAAAATTTCAGCACAAACAACAATATGGTTTTCACTTATCTTGTCCTTTCTTAATTCCCCGGAAATGTAAGCATATGCTATTATAATCATCACACCCAATGCTAAAAATCATTTAAAAATTTTCCAATTAGACATAATTATTAAGTAATTAAAAATTTTTACTTACAATCATCACAAACACCGCTAACCACCATCTCGGCGTGTTTAGGTTTAAAGCCACGGGGTAGTTTTACCTCAGGTATTGTAACATCATCAAGGCAAATGGTATTGTTGCAAACATCGCAGATAAAATGCACATGGTTATCATGATGATGGCCCGCCTCACAATCCTGTTTACAAAGAGCGTATAAAATAGAATTATCGGTAGTGGGAATATTATGTATGATGCCTTTTTCAACAAAAGTTTGCAGGGTGCGGTAAACAGTAACCCTGTCAAAAACCTCACCGGTATTTTTTTCAATATCGGCATGAGCTAAAGCACCGGGTTTATTTAAAAACAGCTCCAGTATTTTTTTACGGCTATCTGTAATGCTTAACTGGTTCTTTTTTAATATGTCGAATAATTGATCCATACTCTTACTAAAGTTACAAATACTAATTAGTTGGGGTTATTGCTAAAGCCGTTCATAAATCTTTTGGAGCTTACTTTTTCTTTAAGCAAATCTTTAATATCCGTTATTAATTTTTCAACCTCATCATTTTTTAAACCATCATATACTTCTCCCCGGGTACGTCCTTGCTTATCCACCAATCTAAAAAACTGGGTATGTATAAACTGGTCTTTTATTAATTGTGAAGAATCAGGCTTGTTATTATCAATCATATAACTTTCCCTGGCCATTTTATACAACAATGTTTTATCGCCGGTAACAAAATTCCAGTTAGGGTTTATTATTGATTTTGCAGCGGTATCATATTCAATTTTGTAGGAGCCGTCACTGTTTTTTTTCAGCTTGCCCCCAATCATCTGCTCTTCATATGCCTTTAGTAATGATACCGAATCTGTTTCGGGCATACAGGTATGCGAAAGAATCATAAAACCCGGCTCGTCTTTATAAGCATCAAAAACCCGGCGCATGTTGGCATTCATTTTAGGGCAAATACCTTTACAGGTGGTAAAAAAATATTCAGCTACATATACTTTCCCTTCTACATCCCGTTGGGTAATAACCTTACCATTTTGGTTAACAAACGAAAACTCCTGCACATCATTAATAACAGCCAGGTTAGATTTACTGAAATCATAATCCCTGAAAACCAATAAATAAAAAACGGTTAATAGCAATGCAAAAAACCCCACATACATCAATAACCTTTTGCTCATAAAAATATTTTTACAAAATTACAGCTTAAGCCAATTAGCGCAGTAAAATAACGCCACACATAAAAAATAGTTGGGTAAAACTATTTGCAATAGCGTTGCAAATATATTATCTTTGCCCGCTACATACAAATGAATATAAAATTAAACTGGGACGCTCTGGGCATTGTAACATCTATAGCATGTGCTATACACTGTGCTTTACTGCCCGTATTAATGAGTACACTCCCCGTGTTTGGTATCAATATCATTGATAATGTTTTTTTTGAATGGGGGATGATCTTGCTGGCGTTTGCTGTAGGTTCTTATTCTTTATTTCATGGGTATATTAAACATCACCGTAATTTGCTGCCGGTATATATTTTTTCTGTCGGCTTTTTATTGCTTGTAATAAAGCAATTCTTTCACAAGTCGGAATACCGGCTTGACTATTGGCTATTGGCCGTAGCAGTAATACTGATTATAGCTGCACATTACTACAATTACAGGCTTTGTAATAAAAGCAAATGTGCCTCTCCGCACCATAAGCATTAAGCAAATCTCAAATTGTCTAAAAGAAAAATAACAAGCAGTAACGGTTAAGATACTTATGGGTAGGTTGCCAGTTTTGGGAATAAATATTTGCTGCAAAAAATATAAGAAACCGTTAACCCAAATACCGATGCAGCAATATCACCATAATCAAATGTCCGTCCAAAAACCGGAATAAGCTGCAGGAGTTCATTAATGATTAATAATACAAAGCAAACAACACAAAAAGCTTTAAACTGCCTGTCGGAATGAAGGTTTATATACCGGCCGAGTAACCAGTAACAACCCAAGGGTAGTAAAAAAGAACCTAACAGGTTTGGTGCAATACCCAATAAAAAATTAGTTGGCTGGGCAAAATGAAAGTAAGGCCGTACACCCCATTTTATTCCTTCAATAATTATTGTGCCGGAAATTACAACGTACTTACAAAATTGCTTAAGCGTCATATCTGGTTAGGTTTATACTTAAAAGTAATTAAATTTTTATAAGTAAGTTATAGGTGTTGCAGGGTATTTTATATAGAACGAAAGTTAACAGCTAAAAGTTACAGCTTCCATTTGCGGCGCAGATGAATGATGAGCATTATAAGGCTTGTTATTGAAAAGACATAGAAAAGATAATTCTTCCAATTGGGAGCAGTATCAAAAAAAGCAAAGTTTTTATAAATGCCAAAAAACACATTCAGCATCATCCATAATAATATTATAGCAATGGTATTAATTATCCGTACTAAAAACTCCCTTGTTTCATCTTCCATTCCCATAAAATCTCCAATCTCCTAAAGAGCGATATGAAGTTGTATAAAATTATAGAAACTAATTGTGCAATGCTATTTTATAAGCAACTTTTTAAAATCTGTACTATCGCCGTTAAAAACATTAAAATCAACAAAGGCACTTATGCCATTAACCCTGCCGGTTTCGTTGTGTTGCCAAAACAACCAGTTGCGTTCTATACGGGGCTTATCTTTAACCAGGTAATGAGCAACCCAAAGCGGATAATCATCAAAGCGGCCAGCTAAAAAATTCTTATAAAAATCTATATTGGTATAAATAATAGGCTTTATTTTAAACTGCTTTTCAACTACGGTTAACCAGTCTTTTACCCGCTGTTGCAAATCTTCGACTGATGCACCGTTGGTTTGCTCAATATCCAAAACAGGAGGCATGTCTCCCTTTTCCAGCGTTACAGTTTCTATAAAATTCTCTGCCTGGGCTTTTCCGCTTTTGCTGGATATAAAAAAATGATAAGCCCCTCTGGGCAACTTTGCCTCTTTGGCTTTAAACCAGTTTCTGCGGTAAGCATTATCAACATTACTTAACCCTTCGGTGGCTTTAATAAAAGCAAAACCAATTTTAATATCTTTATCCTTCATGTCTTTTACATCGGCCCAGTTAATCGCAGCCTGGTGGTGGCTAACATCAATACCATGAATGGAATAGTTAACAGGAACAGGAATACCAAAGGCGGGGTAACGAACAAACCCGGGCCGGTTAAGATAATTTGTAATTAAATAAATTGCCAGCACAGCTGCAGCCAGGTAAACAACAAAAACCACAATTATTTTTATAAAACTTTTCTTTTTTTTTGCCACAGGTTTTAACAGCAGTACATTTTATAAAATGTATAACAACTGCAAATTTGCACTAAATGAAATTATTAATTTACAATTTTTTGATAAAAGAAATTACCGGAGTAATTTTTTTACATACTTAAAATTATTGCCGGCAGTTACCTGCAGCAAATAAGTACCAGATGGTAAATGTTGCGACGGGATCTCAATATACTCAGACCCGTTTACCAGGTTAATATTTTTTGTGTAAAGCCGCTGCCCACCTGCATTAAATAAAGTAATAACAGCAGAAGGGGAAACAAAATTTCTTAAATAAACAGAAAACTGGTTTTGAATTGGGTTGGGATAAACCTGCACAACATTTTGACCATTAACAACATCTTGTACTTTTGTTGTTGAGTTGTTTCTGCTAAGTAACCAGTACCCGGGATCGATAAAAACAGAATCGGCAATAAAGCCCAGGTTCTTTAAAAAAACTTCTCCGTTGGTTGTATTATCCACCACAATGGTCTTTTCCTGTGTGGCGTTTTTAAATTTAAGCGCTACCGGCATTTCAAAAAAACTAACAGAAGAGTGAGATGTTGTCTGGCTCATTTTAATACGCACATATTTACTTCCAATAGGGGTCCACTCCACATTGTACGAAGGATAACCCTGCCCAACAAACCAGTCGTTAAAAAATTCTGTAAGATCCTGTCCACTTGCCTGCTCCAGGTGTCTTTTTAAATCTGCCGTTCTTGCAAAGCCATAAATAACTTTATTATCCTGTTGGTATGTTTTTAAGGCTTTAAAAAAAATCGAATCGGTTAATTTCCATCTAAGCATGTATAATAAAGAGGAGCCTTTGTTATAACTCAGCCTTCCGTCAAATATTCTGCCCACATTGGTTGTGTCTGTTACTTTAACCGAACCACCAGGTTGAGAAGTAACATTATTAACCAGATTTCTTCTATTGATAATAGTATTTGCAGGGTATTTTTTTTCCAAATAAAAACTTGAAAGATGTGTGGCAAAACCTTCGTTGAGCCAAATGTCTTCCCAGCTGCCACAGGTAATTTTATCGCCAAACCATTGGTGTGCCAGCTCATGTACAATAAGCCCTTCGTTAATGGAAACTATAAATGATGCTGTTTGATGCTCCATTCCGCCACCCCAGCCAAATTGTACATGCCCGTATTTTTCTTTTATAAATGGATAATCGCCAAAAGTATTATGAAACAGTTGCATAGCATCCAATACATTCTGTGTTCCATTTTGAAAAGAGATAAGACTTTCGGGATAACAATAGGTTTGCATGGGCAATGTTATACTGCCCAGCTGCACCGAATTATTAAACACCGTATAGTTTGTAACAGCAAAACACATCAAGTAGGTTGCAATTGGATAACGGTGTTTCCAGTGAGTAATTTTTTTTGTACCACCGGCAGTTAAAGTTTCGCTTTGTAATAAGCCATTAGCCGCAGCTTTATATTGCGAAGGTGCGGTAATGATAATATCAATCGAATCTGCTTTATCATCCAGGCCATTTTTGCATGGCCACCAATCACGGGCACCATAAGGTTCACTCAGGCTCCACATAACCGGTGTGCCGGCATGTTGATCCTGTATAAAAGAACCAAAACCACTTGCAGGAGGAACACCTTTGTAATATATACTTACCGAATCGAACGTGCCTGGGCTGGCGGGTGCTGTAAAACTTATTTGTAATGAATTACTGCCCTGTAGTTTTGTAAGCAGGTTATTACGTTGTTTAACACTGTCAACAATTAACGGGCTCATTATATCTAATGAAATATCTGTTGCTGTAGTTGTTATAGTATAATACACAGTTACCTTTCCGGTAATAAAACGAATGGCCGGATCAACCTCCCATTCGCAACGGTAATATTTTACATCAAAATTTGTTGAGGCCGAAGTAAGTGTTTCTGCACCACTTAAATTTTCGTGGCCCAGCCTTTCCATTAATGCAATTTCTTTTACCTGCTTGATATAATCAATTTGTTGTTGTGCATTGGTGGTTAGTGTTACAAACAAGAAAAGTATAAATATTATCCGCATAAAAAATCAATTGGTATAAAAATAATGCTGCCGTATTAAAGTTCTTAAAGTTTTGTGAAGGGGCAATAAAGGATTTGCCCGCCCGTTATAATATTCTTGTTTTTTATTAACGTAACCCCACGGTAATTATTTCACATATGATAAAAAGAAAACATCTTGCATCTCTTGTTTACAGCCTAATTTTTCCGTTCTTTTTAACAGCACTTGCCATTTTTCCGGTAAACGCACAGCAAAAAAAAGAAAACTACAAAAAAGCCCTGCTTGCAAAGCTTAATAAAAAAGAAGCAAAAGATTATATCACCAAAGAGGCCAATGTTGTTTTCCCAGATCTGTTATGTGGCAACGAAGACCAGTCGCTGGAGTATATTGAAAAATTTTCGACAAACAGAAGGGCTTATCTTATAAGAACCTATACAAAAGGGAAAAAATTCTTTCCTAAAGCAGTTACTATTTTAAACAAGCATAATCTACCGCAGGAGTATAAAGTTTTGCTTGCACTGGAAAGTGCTTTTAATGGTAATGCTGTTTCAAAAGCCGGGGCTGTTGGTTATTGGCAAATAATGGATGAGGTGGCAAAAGAGTATGGATTAAAATATGCACCACAACAATCTGCCGCCGAAAAAAGAAAACAGGAAAAAGCATTAAAAAAAACTCTGGCAAAAAAAGACAACAAAAAGATAAAGAAGACCATTATAAAAGACGATAGAAAGAATTTTAATAAAGCAACTTACGCAGCAGCACGTTATTTAAAAGACCGCACCCGCAATTTAGATAATGACCCACTGTTGGTTGTTGCAAGTTATAACTGTGGTGTGGGAAATGTTTGGCAGGCCATGAAAAAAACAGGGAAAGACAACCCGGACTTTTGGGATGTAAAAAGTTATTTACCTGCAGAAACAAGAAGTTATGTAATGAACTTTATTGCGCTGAATGTGATTTTTAATAATTACGAAAAATTTGCCACCAACACCCTTAGCTTTAAACCAATAAAAATTAAAGTAAATACCGAGGAGGTGGAAACAGAAAATGAAACAACTACCGCAACGTCGTTGAATGATAAGTAAGATTATCTTAGACAATAAAAAATCTTTTAATAAACTAATCAGCCAGTACTTTTGTGCTGGCTTTTCTTTTATAGCTTTTTAAAGATGAAAAAATACTTTATTGTACTTATCATATTATGTGGGTCAATTTTAGCATTATGGATCGCAGGCCGTGTTACCGGAGCGTTACAATTTTATAATATTCCCACTATAGCGAATGAACCGACAATTAAAGCTGGAGATAAAATTTTTGCAACTAACCTGAAAGAGCTGCACCCATATCAATTTATAGTTTTCGCCAGCAACTATGCAGATTCCTTAAACACACTTTATATGAATGAATCGAAACCAGCGTCAAATTATTTGTTTAGGCTTTGCGGAATATCTGGTGATATTATTGAAATGAAAAATGGAATTTTATTTGTTAATAATAAAAACTTCGACAATCAGCTTGATCTAAAGAATCAATTTAAAGTCGTACAGAAAGATTTTTATGTAATTGAACAGGAAGATATATATGACAATGACACAAACGACCAGATAATCCGAACGGGAGATTCTTTTATAGTTACTTTTGATAATCTTCTTTTAAAGAAGTATCAATCCAAAATTACACTTACACCTTACATAATAAACGATACCAGCAATCTATCTGGATGTTTTAAGTGGTTTGATAAACATTCAACATGGACAACAGACAATTTCGGTCCTTTAAAAATCCCTTCTAACGGTTATTTTGTTTTGGGCGACAACAGGCATAATGCCATGGACTCAAGATATTTCGGCTTTGTTATAAAAGATGACATTAAAGGCGTAATGTTAGGTAAGTAATAAATAACTCTCATTCAAGTACCTTTGCCCAATGCCTCAATTTAACTGGAACGATAGTATAAACCTTTTAAGTAAACTAACTCCACGCCGTTTTTGGAATGGTATAAAAGTGCTCAGCAGTTTTTACATCAGCCGAATCATAAATAAACCCGTGCAGTGGGGCTATCCCGTTTCAGTTTCGTTTGAGCCCACTACCAGTTGTAACCTGCGTTGCCCCGAGTGCCCAAGTGGTTTACGACAGTTTACAAGGCCCACAGGTATGTTACAAAAAGATTTTTTCAGAGAAACAATTGATGATATCCATAAAGAATTACTCTATCTCATCTTTTATTTTCAGGGAGAGCCTTATCTTAATCCGGCTTTTCTGGAGATGGTAAAATATGCCTCATCAAAAGGTATTTACACCGCCACCAGTACTAATGCCCACTACCTTACTGATGATAATGCCAAAAAAACTGTGGAAAGTGGATTAGACAGGTTGATTATTTCCATTGACGGAACAACACAGGATGTTTATCAACAATACCGGGTTGGCGGCAATATTGACAAGGTAATTGAAGGGGCAAAAAATATTATAAAATGGAAAAGGATATTAAAGAGCAAAACACCCTTCGTTTTTTTTCAGTTTCTTGTAGTAAAACCTAACGAACATCAAATTGAGGATATAAAAAAACTAGCCAAAGAAGTTGGTGTGGATGAAGTGCGTTTTAAAACGGCACAGGTATATGATTATGAAACCGACCCTAACAATTTAATTCCCACAACAGATAAGTTTAGCCGCTATAAAAAAAATACTGATGGTACATACAGCGCAAAAAATAAATTGGCCAACCGTTGCTGGAAACTGCAACACGCCAATGTAATTACCTGGGATGGTTTGGTGGTACCCTGTTGTTTTGATAAAGATGCTATGCACCAGCTGGGGAATTTAAAAACCCAATCCTTTAAAGAAATTTGGCATAATGATAACTACAAACAGTTTAGAAAAGAATTAATGAAGAGCCGTAAGAATATAGATATTTGTGCTAATTGCAGCGAAGGGGCCAGTGTTTGGAAAGATTGATTACACTATTTATTAACTTTACTACATGCCAGCTACATTTAATAACCGGTTGCGCCAGATAATTTTATTACTGGTAATAATTTTATTAGCACTTCTTTTACTTAATCAGCTTTATGTTTTTTTACCCGGCTTTTTGGGGGCTATCACTTTGTATATTCTTTTCCGTGAAAGTTATTACAGGCTTACCATTATAAAAAAACGGAATAAAACGATTACCGCACTACTCTTTATTTTTTTAAGTCTTATAGTAATTGCGCTGCCCATTTATTTTTCAATCAATTTACTTACCAGCCAGATTTCGGGAATATTAAGTAACCCGATGGAAATAATGAAGGATGCAAAAATAGTGGGAAACAAAATTTATGATGTAACAGGCATACAATTATTAACTGAAGAGAATATAGCTGCTTTTCAAAAAAAGGCCACCACAATTGTTCCCTCTATTTTAAACAGTTCTGCCAATATACTCAGCAATTTTGCCATTATGTTTTTTTTGCTTTATTTTTTATTGCAAAACGGGCGGCAGGTAGAAAAATTTTTAGATAAATTCATTCCGCTTAAGGAAGAAAATATTGATCTGCTGAGCAACGAAACAAAAAACATGATAAAAGCCAATGCCATCGGCATTCCTGTACTTGCAATTATACAGGGTGTAATAGCAGCTATTGGCTACACTATTTTTGGTGTAAAAGACTGGGGGTTGTGGGCTTTTTTAACCGGCGTTTTTTCAATGGTACCTATTGTGGGTACAGCAATAATATGGATACCACTTACACTGTACCTGTATGCTACCGGCAACTCTGGCCAGGCATTAGGCTTGCTCATTTACGCTGTTGTTTTAATTACAAATGTTGACTATGTGGCCAGGCTTACCATACTTAAAAAGCTAATGGATGTACACCCGCTGGTAACCATTTTTGGTGTAATAGTGGGCATTGGCCTTTTTGGTTTTTGGGGAGTTATCTTTGGACCGTTATTAATCAGCTATTTTATTATACTGGTAAAAATTTATATCAACGAATTTGGTGTCAGTTCAAAAACCTCAATTACAGAAAACACAAATACATAACTATGTCACTGGAAAAAGATATTAATCAGCCTAAATTCAGAAATGAATTTCAAAAAGCATCAATCAATATTATTTTTACGTTTAACTGGATGACCGAAAAAACAAAAGAAATTTTTGAACGGGAAGGTTTAACCAGTCAGCAATTCAATATTCTACGTATTTTAAGAGGTGCCGGAGCTCCACTTTCAACGTTGCAAATAAGGCAACGTATGCTCGATAAAATGAGCGATACCAGCCGTATTGTTGACCGCCTGATAATTAAAGGGCTTGTAAAAAAAACTGTTTCTAAAACAGATAAACGCCTGGTTGATGTTTCCATTACCGATAAAGGAAAAAAAGTGTTGGCAAAATTAGACAAGTGCGAAGACCAGATGGACGATGTTGTAAAAACTATTTCTGAAGCAGAAGCTAAAACACTAAATAAGATTTTAGATAAAATGCGCAAATCGGATTAATAATTTTGTATGAAAATTTTCACTACAGGTTTTTTAATTGTTTTCTACAGCTTATTTTCTTTTAAGGCTTTATCTCAAGCCAAACCGGAGTTTAGAGGTGTGTGGGTGGCGTCGGTTGATAATATTGACTGGCCATCGAGAGGAAATTATAATTCCGATTCTCAAAAAGTAGAATTTATAAAACTGCTCGATATGCACCAGCGCAATGGGATGAATGCCATGGTGGTTCAAATACGCCCTGCAACGGATGCTTTTTATCCTTCTCAATACGAACCCTGGAGTGAATGGCTTACCGGAAAACAGGGGCAACCGCCTGTTCCGTATTACGATCCACTGGAATTTATGATTACCGAAACCCGTAAGAGAGGAATGGAGTTTCATGCATGGATGAATCCTTACAGGGCCGTTTTTAATATTAATAAAACAACTGTAGCCGCAACGCATATTACCCGCCTGCACCCCGATTGGTTTTTGGATTATGGCGGAAAAAGATATTTTGACCCGGGAAATAAGCAGGCGCAACAATATGTTACCAATCTTGTTAAAGATGTAGTAAGCAGGTACGAAGTGGATGCCATTCATTTTGATGATTATTTTTATCCCTATCGTATTGCCGGAGTGGAATTTCCTGATAGTGAAAGCTATAAACGCTATGGAAATGGTTTAACTAAAGATGATTGGCGGAGAAGTAATGTGGACTCCATTATTTTTATGCTGAGCAGGGTTATTAAAAAAGAAAATAAAAAATGCCAGTTTGGTATTTCACCATTTGGAGTGTGGCGCAATATTGATAAAGACCCTGTTAACGGCAGTAACACCCGTGCCGGGCAAACCAATTACGACGACCTGTATGCCGATATTGTATTGTGGTTAAAAAGTAATTGGATAGATTATGTGGCGCCCCAGATATATTGGGAGTTTGAACAAAAAAATGCGCCTTACCAGGCTGTGTTAGACTGGTGGAGTACACATACTTATGGTAAAAACTGCTACATAGGTTTGGGTATTTATAAAGCAAACAGCAATACCTTTTGGAAAGACAAAACACAATTGCCACGGCAGATAGAGGCGCTGCGTAATACCCCAAATATACAGGGTATGATATTTTTCAGCAGTAAAAGCTTTAACAATAACCCCAATGGATGGAGCGACAGTTTGCGGCTGAATTATTTTGCAACACCGGTAAAAACACCGGAAATAAAATAATAGTATAAAAACAGAAACCATTGTAATGGGTATTTGACCCATTCAAATTTCTTTACCTTTGCTTTATATTAAAGTGATGCAATAAAGGCATTATTAATTATTCATTTTATCATTATCAATTATTTTTTATGCCAGGTTTTGAATTATGGAGCGATGCAGAACGCAAACACGTTAACGATGTGCTGGAAACAGGAATATTAATGCGCTACGGTTTTGATGGCCCACGTAAAGGTGTATGGAAAGCTAAAGAACTGGAGCAGGAGATCTGCAATAGCTTTGGCAGCAAACATGCACAATTGGTAAGCAGTGGTACAGCTGCATTAACTACTGCATTAAGTGCATTAGGCGTTGGTTATGGCGACGAAGTGATAATGCCGTCTTTTACATTTGTGGCAAGCTTTGAAGCGGTGATAAGTGTAGGTGCTGTACCGGTAATGGTAGATGTAGATGACACATTAACATTAGACCCTGCTGCTGTAAAAGCTGCCATCACGCCAAAAACAAAATGCATAATGCCCGTACACATGTGCGGCAGCATGGCAGATATGGATGAACTGCAGGCGATATGTAAAGAACACAAATTATTATTACTGGAAGATGCCTGCCAGGCAATTGGTGGGACTTATAAAGGAAAAAAATTAGGCACCATTGGCGATGCCGGTACTTTTAGTTTTGATTTTGTAAAAACAATTACCTGTGCCGAGGGCGGCGTGGTGATGACGAATAGCGAAGACACTTATATTAAATGCGATGGTTATAGCGATCATGGGCATGATCATATAGGTAACGACCGTGGTGCAGAGCCGCATCCATTTATAGGTTATAATTTCAGAATTAGTGAATTGCATGCAGCAGTAGGTTTAGCACAAATAAAAAGGTTGCCGGAGTTTTTAGCTATCCAGAAAAAAAATCATGCGGCATTAAAAAATATTTTAGCCACAATACCTGAAATAAGTTTTAGAAGAATACCCGATGCCGAAGGTGATAGTTGCACCTTCTTGAACTGGTTGTTGCCTACAACAGAAATTATGCAGGCTGTAGTTGCAGAAATGAAAGCACAGGGAATTTTCGGCGGGAATTTTTACTGGTTTCAACATAACTGGCACTACATTAATATGTGGGACCATCTTAAGCATTCTATTACACTTAATGCTTTAAGCCCCGAGCTGAAAGAGAAAGTAATGTACCATGCTAATAAAGATTTTAGTGCCAGCGATGCTATCATCAGCCGTTGTATTTCCAGCGCCATTAGTTTAACATGGACGGAAGAACAAATTAATGACAAGGGAGAAAAAATGGTGGCGGTGATTAAGAAGGTGTTGAGTGAAATGGCTGTGAATGCGTAAATAAACGAGTTGTATGCAAGCCTATATAACACCCTTCGTTAATATTGTTATTCTTTCTCTTTTATTTATGACAGCATGTTCATGTCATGACAATAAAATAGATTCAAACTCTGTTCAATATTCAGATTCAGCCAATACAATTCCTGGGCTTATTAGACCCGGTACTATTTCCACATATTCAATCTTTGCGTTAGATACAGCAATCAAGCCTGTAAAGCTTAATCTTTTTCAACTTTACAAGGATTACAAATTGCTGCATGGAAAGCTTATCGAAATAGAAGGCAAGTTTAAATATAGCTTTGAACATATTTCTATATCAAGCTATCCAGTCTTTGACAATAGTGAAGTATTTTTTTGGCTTGATATAAATAATACTAAACTCCCTTTTCAGCAAGGATTTGATGAAATGTCTGGAAAGCATATAAGAATTAAAGGCATGGTCGACACTTCAGATCAAGGACACTTAAATGGTTATCCAGCAGCAATTACAAAGATTTATTTTTGGGAGGTAAAAAATTAGCTGTATCAGGTCCAGCATATAACATGAACTTGTGTAAAAAACATGATGGTTTTTATTTTACCACTTTACCGCATTCGGCTTCCCCTCCATCCAATCACACTGTTGTACACTACCCAACCTGAATTTTAAAGGAAGTTTTATAGCTTTCTCTATCTGCAATTCTTTTTTACAAAAAAAACCAAAGTTTTGGGTATAAAAATTTGAGCTTATAATAGAATAAGACCCGGGTTGATTTATTAAAAAGACAGGAGTTGTTGTGGTTTTTATTGCTGCAGCATGTTTTACCCAACCGCTATTTTGTTTTTTAAGCGTAACAAAATATGCTTTATTAAAGGAGAGAAAAGGGGCGGCTTTTTGGGCAAAAGCGCTTCCCCCCACAAAAATCATGCAAAAAAATAAAATTTTAACTTTTTCGTTCATTATACATGTAGATTGTGAGTAAATTTACACTTTAAATAAACAGATACGATTATTGAGGAGCTAAAGTTTTGACCTTAATAGAACTCAGTTTAAAATAAATGAACGGAACCCATTTTTTAATAACTAAACTAGATTAATCTGCCAACCGGCAGATTGGATAATATGGCTTTAAGTCAGGGATTATATCAAAAACAGCTTCAAAAGTTATCACCACAGCAAATACAGTTAATGAAACTGCTGCAGGTGCCTACTGCTATTTTAGAAGAACGGATAAAAGAGGAAATGGAAGAAAATCCGGCGCTGGAACAACAGGAAGATGACCACCAGGATGAATATGATGAGGCTAATGATGAATTTAAGGATGATACAGCCGATGATTTTGAAACCGAAGGAACTGCGGATGAATATGATAATATCGACATTAGTGAATACGTAAATGACGGTGATGATGAAATAGGAGACTATAAATTAAGGGACGAAAATTACCCCGAAATTGACGATGGAAGGGTTATTCCGCATAAGGTGGAAACAGGATTTAATGAACTGATGCTTGAGCAGCTTGGCCAGCTGAGCTTAAATGAACACCGGCAAAAAATTGCCGAGCAAATTATAGGTAACCTTGATGATGATGGCTATTTACGCAGGGAAATTGCTGCAATTGTTGATGATTTGGCTTTTAGGCAGAATATTATTACCACCGAAGAAGAAATAGGACAATTAGTATTACA
>JAYVJU010000380.1:0-3642 GCA_043769035.1 Ferruginibacter sp. | reverse complement strand
TTGCAAGCCCGCAGCCGTTCTATTAAATTTTACTGCTGCTTCTATCAGCTTCAGCATGGTTTCCTGGGTTTTATTTTCACGGCTGTTTACCAAAAACAGGGAACATTCTCCATTAAAAAATCTTATCTCTTCCCCTTTTTGTAATTGCAATACACCTGCATAGGTTCGTTGCAGCAGGGCAACCTGTGCCTGGTAATTTACCAACTGGTTGTAATACTTTCTCACTTTATTTATTACATCTATTTGTTTTAAATTTTGTTGCAGTTGTGTTTCGGTTATTTTAAGTTTTGCCATTTTATACTCTCCACGGCCACTGCTTAAGCGTAACGGCATACTAATGCTAATGCCATATTTATAATTGTTATCAAACAGCGTTTTGGTTGCTGTTGAAGCAATATCGTAACCCTTGCCTAATTGGTTATATTTAAGATCTATCCTGGGTAACAACTCCTGAAACTTTAGTTTTCTTTCTACCGCCAAAGCACTTAGTTTAAAATTATACACGGCCAGTTCCGGATGATTTTTTTGGGCCTCATCAATCACTTGTTCCTGTTCGGGAAAAGAAACTGTATTGTAGAGGTCTTCCATTTTTTCCTGCGGAGAAATTTGTGCCGGCAATAAATATGGATCGTTATTTTGTTTCCATAAATAACCACTCAATTGTACAGAAGCATTTTGCCACATAAGCAGAGCTTCGTTTTGTTGATATTCAAACTGCTGCAACTGCGTTAATGCTTCGGTGGTATCAATGGCTGGCCTGTCGCCATTACGGTAAGCAGCTTTTACCAGGTTGTACCGTTGCTGGTTTACACGAATTACATCCCCGTATGTTTTAAAGTTAAGATAGGCCTGCACCCACTGCCAGTAAGCTTCTGTTGCATCCAGCAGCAGATCGTTCAGCATAATTTTTCTTTCTGCTTCCGAAGCTTGTTGCATAATTTTTGCCTGTTGCAAGGCAGCTCTTCTTTTATCCATCAGCAGGTTTTTCGCTAAAGGAATACTAATGCCGGCAAAACTTGTTTTACCCAAAGTTTCTTCAGGATTGATACGGTTACCGGACAAATATTCAATACCGGTTTGTATTTCAATCCCATACCAGGTTGGAATTGTAAGTTGCGCTGTGTTGTTTCTGTAATAGTTGGTGCCATCAAAAGTCTTATCATTTCCACCACCGCTGATAACAGGATCAAAAGCACCCCGTTGGCTTAGAAAAGCGGCATCGGCTTTTTGCACAACAATAGCAGCCTGCTTTGCAACCGGATGATAGTTTTTAACGATGCTTAAAAAATTTGTAAGCGATAATGTTTGCAAACTATCCTGCGAAAATGCAGTAGTACAGGCAACACTAAAAAGTATGGGTAGTATTGTTTTCAATTTTTTGTTTCGTTTTCTTTTTTGTAGTAATCAGGCGGAAAGCCATTGATGTTTCGCCACAGCTCGTACCATACCGGTACATTTTTTAATAATGCAAAACCCTGTGCACCGGTGCCTACTTTTAGTTGCCGGGGCCATCTCTTTTTACTGCCTGTATCTTCTGTAACCAGCACCCTGAATTTTCCATTGCTGCTTACTGCATTTTCCACGGCTGTAACTGTTCCGGTAAATGTGCCATAAGAACTATTTGGCCAGCCGCTGAAAACTATAGCCGGAAAACCATCGAACAAAAACTGAACTTTCTGATCTTTGGCTATCAGCGGCAGATCAACCGGTTCAATAAAAAGTTCAACAGCATAATCAGGTTTATCAGGTACAATCTCTACCAGCATTTCTCCCTCTTTTATTATCTCGCCAATACCTGCTTTTTTTGCCTTAATAACCTGCCCGTTTTGCGGGGCGGTAATAAAATACATGCCACTGCGAATGTTGTAATTGCTAACCTGGTTTTGCAGTTTTGCCACTTCGCCCTGGCCACCTGCTATTTGCGACATAGACTGAAACTGATCGCCCTGTGCTTTTGAAACCTTTTCCAGATAATCCTGGTTAACAGCACTAATTTCTAAATTGGCAATACCCAGCTCCTGCTTTGTGTTGGCCAGTTTATTTTCGGCAGTTATTTTTTTTGCTGCTGCATTTTGAAAGTATGCATTGCGTTGCTCCAGTTGTGTTAAAGAAACCAGGCCGCTGTCGTACATGGCTTGTTGCCGTTTGTATTGCTTTGCCCCAATGTTGTAATCGTTGGCCGCAGCCGCCAGCTCTGCACTATCGCTTTGAAGTTTTATCTGCAATTGAAGAATTTTATTTTGCAATTGCGATTGTTTTAAACCTCTGCTGTTTTCAATAGCACCAATCTGGTTTTGTGTGGCTGCAACTTTGTTTTTATAATAATCCACACTTAGTTGCTTTGCATCAATTTGCTGATCGGTACGGCCAATAAGGTTTGGGTCAAAGTAATCTTCTTTTACCTCTCCTATTTGCAAAATGGTATCGCCGGTGTTTACAAAATCGCCTTCTTTAACATACCACTTTATTATTTTACCGGGAATGATGCTGTTTAGTTCCTGCGGCCGTTGCTCCTGCCTAAGGGTGGTAACAGTGCCCCTTGCCCGTACATTTTGTGTCCATGGTAAAAAAAGAAAAATAGCGCCAGCAATTAAGAAGCCCAGGGCCCAGTATTTTATTTTACTGTTTTTATTATGGCGGTAAATATTTTTATAAGCTTTTAATTCAATCATGATTTTAATTTTTATTGTTTTTCATGTGAATGGTTTTATTACAAGCTGCAGCAAAGTCGGGTTCGTTTGATATTATGAACATGGTAGTATTTTTCATTTCCTGTAGCAACAGTGTTTTAATTTGCTGCTGGTATTGAGCTTCCAACCCATACCATGGTTCTTCCAAAAGCAGTAAAGCTGGTTTATTGATGAGGGCCCTTACCAGCAGAATTTTACGCACAACAGTTGCAGAGAGTTTGCGGCCATTGGTATTTAACGGCGTGTCAAAACCATTTTTAAGGGTACTCAAAAAATCAGACAGCCCTGTTTTTTTACACAAATACATCAGCTCTTCCATATCCGGATTTTCTAAACCCATGCAGATGTTTTCCATAAGGGTTCCTTCAAAAATATCCTGCTGGCTTATCATTACTCCCATTTTTTGGCGCAGTTGCTGCAGGTTATAATTTTTTAAAGGAATGCTGTTAAATAAAATATTACCCTCAAAATCATCATACATGCCGGTAAGCAGCCGCAGTAATGTGGATTTGCCGGAGCCATCGTTGCCGGAGATACAAATCTTTTCTCCATGCCCTGCTTCCAGCGAAATATCTTTCACCACATTATCCAAACCGGAATAACCAAAACAAAGGTTTTGAACCGTTACTGCTATTCCTTCATCGTTTTTACGATTATATAAAACGGCACCTTGCTTTTCACTTTCTTTATCAGTTACCTGTTCTATTTTTTCAACAGCAGTAAGTACATCATACACACTATCCAGGTTTATAATCAGTTTTTCTACTGAATTGATGATGGTGAGAATTACAATTTCAGCAGCTATAAACTGCCCAACGGTGAGTTGTTGACTGATCATTAAAAAAGTACCTACGCTTAGCATGGCTGCTGTTACCAGCACTTTAAAACCGATGAGGGTTTTGTATTGAAGCAGCAGCACTTTAAAATGTTCAGTGCGGTATTGCAAATAACC
>JAYVJU010000379.1:0-14484 GCA_043769035.1 Ferruginibacter sp. | reverse complement strand
GCAGAACTGCTGGATGAAGCTGTTCATAAAGACACGTTGAAATCGGTTGCTGCTATTAAAACTATTCAGCAATATAATGGGGTAGAAGGTTGTAACAGGTATATCATTAGTCAATGCAACAGTGCGTTGAATGCAATGGAAGTATATGGCTTGTTTCTGTTAAGCGGCTGGAAGAAACAAGAAATGAGTATTGATATTGTTCCGTTGTTTGAAACGATTGATGATTTACAGGATGCGGAAGAAATAATGAAAACTTTATATACTAATCTAGTTTATAAAGAGCATTTGAAAAGAAGAGGGAACAGGCAAACCATTATGCTCGGTTTCTCTGACGGTACTAAAGATGGCGGTTACCTGCTGGCCAACTGGAGTATTTATAAGGCGAAAGAGGCATTGACTAAAATTTCGAGGGAATATGATATTGATGTACTTTTTTTTGATGGTCGTGGTGGTCCACCCTCAAGAGGTGGTGGAAAAACACATAAGTTTTATGCTTCCATGGGACATAATATTTCCAATAAAGAAATACAACTGACGGTACAGGGGCAAACAGTAAGCTCCAACTTTGGAACGATAGATGCGGCGCAATTTAATATTGAGCAGTTATTAAACGCTGGTATATCCAACCAGCTTTTTTCTGACAGGTCTATCACCTTTACTGAAAAGGAAGAACTGTTATTGGAAGAGCTATCTGCAGTTAGTTATAATTCCTACAAGCAATTAAAAGACCATCCTTACCTCGCCGATTATTTATTGCAGGTAAGTCCTTTGCGTTTTTACAATGAAACAAATATCGGCAGTCGCCCGGCTAAGCGGGGTGCCGCATCCGGCTTATCATTAAAAGATTTAAGGGCGGTACCTTTTGCAGGCTCGTGGAGCCAGTTGAAGCAGAATGTAACTGGCTACTATGGTGTAGGCTCTGCTTTGAAAGAAATGGAAAAGAAAGGCAAGCTGTTGGAATTACAAAAATTGTATCACCAGTCAATGTTCTTTAAAACATTGCTGGATAACTGTGAAATGGCGATGATGAAATCATTTTTTCCACTGACAGCTTTCCTTGCCAATCATAAACAGTTTGGTGATATCTGGCAGATGATACATGATGAATATGAACTGACCCGTGAATACCTGCGGAAAATAACCGGGCAACAGGATTTGATGGCGGACTATCCGGTAGAACAATTGTCAATCCAGATGCGGGAAAGAATTGTATTACCGTTACTGACGATACAACAATATGCTATTACCAAAATAAGAGAACTGGATGAGCAGTTGATACAGGCACCAGCGGTAAAGGAAACCTATGAGAAGTTAGCTATGCGTTGTTCGTTTGGGATTATTAATGCGGGAAGGAATTCGGCGTAGAATTCTTATAAATTCAAACGAAGGATGCTTTTAACTCTACACTGTCTACTAAAAACCTGAAAGATGTTTTGGTGTAAAGGCCTTCCTAAAATTAAATTGGATTCTTTAACTGCCGTGGAAAATGCACTAATAGGTTTTGTCATTCAGCATATTGATGAATCAAATGGGGGGAATATAAAAAACACCTATATTTCTCAGGCCTTATCCCGTTGTCGGTATGTATTTTAAATCTTGTTAATCTGCCCTTAAGGGATTAAACCCCCTCCTCACACTGTTTAAAAAAGGTTCTGGCATCAGGAAAAAACATTTATTTGTCGTTTTTTCCTGATGCCAGGTTATTGATAGTTCTCTACTTTCAATAAATGATATAAATCACTAATTGAGGTAAGTGTTTACACATATTAGAAATATTTTTAAATAGATATTGATTTCGTAGTTTCAGTTTATAAAACCAATAAAACGATGAAGGTTACAAAAACTTTCGCATTACTCTTTTTACTCCATTGCTTCAGTTTTTCGTTGGAAGCACAACGTACACCAGTACTGCCGGAAGACAGCACCCTCACTACTATTCAGCAAATACCTTCAAAATATCTTTCCTTAGTTTCTTCTAAAACAGCCGATTTAGAATCAAAGCTGGACAAGAAAACAGAAAAAGCAGTAGCTGCCGTGGCAAAGCAGGAAATGAAGTTGAAAAATAAGCTTCAAAAAACAGATTCGCTACTGGCTCATTCTATTTTTGATGATGCAGCGCAAACCTATAAATCAATAGAAGAAAAATTAGCAACTGCCACATCCGGTAAAGTATATATCCCTTTTTTCGATACGTTAAAAACCTCCCTTAAATTTTTAGAACAGAACCCTTCAATGCTGGTCAAGACAAAGAAAGCTAAAGAAAAGTTGGCCGCTGCCATGAGTAAGGTAAAAGGTTTAGAAAAACAGTTTCAGAAAGCGGAGGAAATAAAGAAGTTTTTAAAAGAAAGAAAACAATATCTTAAAGAACAGTTAAGTAAGCTGGGGTTTGCCAAACAGCTAAAAAAAATAAACAAACAGGTTTATTACTTTAGTCAGCAAATTGCAGAATTCAAGGAAATATTCAAAGATTCAAAAAAGGCGGAGAAGAAAGCGATAGAACTTTTAAGCAAAACAAAACTCTTTCAGGACTTTATCCGGAAGAACAGTATGCTTGCATCATTTTTTCCAATGCCAGGCGACGGCGGCCTTAGAATGCCAGGTGGACAAACAGGTTTTGCAGGGCTACAGACAAGAATAGATGTGCTTTCATTTATTCAGGGTCAATCAGGAACAAATATCCCTGTATTTGCTTCAGCATTACAAAAGAATATACAGTCAGCACAGGGGATTGTGAACCAACTGAGAAGTAAGCTTAATAGTGGTGGAGGCGGAGATTTGGAAATGCCAGATTTTAAGCCTAATAATCAAAGAACGAAAAGCCTTAGAAAAAGATTAGAAATCAGCTCTAATCTTCAAACTCAGAAATCCAATTTTTTCTTCCCTACTACAACCGATTTTGGATTTTCAATTGGCTACAAACTGAATGATGAAAATAGGATCGGGTTGGGCAGTTCTATAAAGATAGGGTGGGGTAAAAATATCCGGCAGATAAAAATAAGCGGGGAAGGTTTATCGCTCCGGTCGTTTATTGATATCAAAATTAAAAATAGTTTTTATGCCAGTGGAGGATTTGAGTATAATTATCAGCAGTCATTTAATGATGTGAGGCATTTGTATAATATTTCCGCCTGGAAACATAGCGGGTTAATAGGTTTATCAAAGGTTGTATCTCTAAAAGGGAAATTTTTAAAGAAAACGAAAATTCAATTATTGTATGATTTTTTTTACAGGGAGAAGCTGCCTCTGACGGAACCTGTAAAATTCCGGATTGGATATATTTTTTAAAGAAAGGCGAAGTAGGATTTTTAATTATGTAATAGTTTTTTATGAAAAATAACAGTATGAAACAATTTGTGGCTATTCTGATTGCTTTGTTAGTTGTAAGCGTTGTGAATGGGCAAACCGCCTTAGGCACCAGCGTTTTTCCAACAGCCACCGGAACCACCTCAGCTACTTTCGTTGGTATTAAATCTACACAAACCACCGGTTATAAGCTAACCATGCAAGGGGCATTAAAACTATGGGGAACGGGCAACACTTTTAATGCAGCTAATTTTAGTCCTACAATAATGCTGGACAACAGAACGGCCACCACCGGTAGAAGATATTTTTTACAATCCAGCGATGAAGGATGGTTCAGAATAGTAGACAGTGCTGTAGGCACCCGGTTCATAATTAATAGTTCAGGTGCTGTAGGTATAGGTATTACTGTACCCAGTGCCACATTACCACATGCGTCATCTATTTTAGATGTTACTTCTACTACCAAAGGCTTTCTTCCACCCCGGATGACGGCGGCACAACGTCTCGCCATTGCTTCACCAGCCTCTTCTTTATTTGTATGGGATATTGATTCATTAAGATACATGGGCTATAATGGAACAGGGTGGCAGGGATTAAGATGGACGAGTGATGCTGCTGGCGGTAGCGGTATCAATTCAGTAAACGGATTAACCAGTGCCACTCAAACCTTTACCACCGGAACAAGCGGAACTGATTTTGGGATTTCATCAGCAGGTACTACGCATACATTTAATATACCAACAGCATCTGCTGTTAACAGGGGTTTTCTTTCATCTGCCGACTGGACAATATTTAATAATAAAATTTCATCGCAATGGGTAACAACAGGCAGTGATATTTATTATAACACCGGGAATGTTGGCATCGGTACAACTGCACCATCCTCATTTTATAAATTGGATGTAAATGGCAAGCAAAGAATAAAAGGTTCTTCTGTAAGCTGGAGTGATCCTGTTTTATATATAGAAGATAACAGTTCTGTTGTTAATACACATGTAGGCATAACCACCTTTTCTCCCAACATGCCGGTTGGGCAATATCATAATGGCCTTATGTTTGGTGTGGGGCACAGTTCGTACAACGAAGGGATTATGTCTTTTGGGTACAATGGTCTGAATAGTAGCAGTAATTATATTAGTTTTTCTTTGTTTGGCGTTTTAGATATTCTTACAATGGCCGGTACAGGTAATGTAGGGATTGGAACTGGAACAAATCCAGCTACAGCCAAACTGCATGTGGCCGGTAATTTAAAAGTAGTTGATGGCACACAAGGTGCCGGTAAGGTATTAACATCTGATGCAAGTGGATTGGCTAGTTGGCAACCCGCATCTACTGGCGGTTCTTCTCAGTGGACAACTTCCGGATCTGATATTTATTACAACACAGGTAAAATTGGTATAGGTACCACCAATATAAACGATGCCAACTACAAACTTTTTGTAGAAGGTGCTATACGTACAAGGAAAATAAAAGTGGATCAACTGGCCTGGCCCGATTATGTTTTTGAACCAAATTATAATCTTCCCTCTTTACAGGAAGTGGACTTATTTATTAAAAAGAATAATCACCTGCCTGATGTACCCTCTGCAAAAGAAATAGAAAAAGAAGGTCTTGATCTTGGCGACAACCAGGCCATATTATTAAAAAAGATTGAAGAACTTACCCTGTACATTATCGAATTAAATAAAAAATCGGAAGAACAGAATCAGAAAATTGTACAACTCGAAAAGAAAGACAGAGAAATCAAAGAATTGAAAAAACAATTTGAAGATTTAAAGAAAATGATTTTGGACAAATAGAACAACAATAGATTTTACTATAAACAGTATTTGATTTACAGAATTGAAAAGAAAATTCATTTTATGCTGAAACGTCTGACATTATTTATTGTTATCATTTTTGCGGCAGCCCGGTTACAGGCTCAGGTAAACCTGCAAACCGGCAGCGCTACTTTTTCTTTGCCCATGTTTAGCTGGCAGGATGATAAGAGCCGGTTAAACTCTGTTGTTGCTTTGTCATACAATTCCGGAAATGGATTACGGGTGAGTGATGTTGCCTCTAATGTGGGCCAGGGATGGAACCTGATTGCCGGGGGAGAAATTATACGGATGCAGGCAGGCGAACCTGATGACCAGGTGGCATACAATGGCACTGGTTTGGATGACGATATCAGAAAATACCCATCCGGTATTTTATATGCTACCGTACTGGCTGCAAAAGGATGCCCCAATGGATTGACGAAATACCCCATTTATGGCTGGAAGAACCAGTTGTATGCTCAGCATAATGTAATAGCAGAAGATAAACAGCTTGATTATTTTTCTTTCCAGTTTAATGGTAAGGCAGGCATGTTTGTATTGGATCCAACCAATATAGGTGTTGCAAAACCACTGGGTGACACCAAAATGAAAATTACTTTTCTGCAAGATGCTAACCTTAGCAGCCTGGGGATCCGTACTAAAATTACATCGTTTACCATACAGGATGTGGATGGGCTGATTTATAAATTTACACAGCATAGTGTATCAAAAGTGCTGCACATGGCCTACTGTGATGAAGGGTTTAACTATAAACAAACTGTACCGAAATTTAAAAATGATAAAGTTTACTATCAATCAGCTTTTGATGAAACCACCACTGTCAACCCCTGGATTATTGGTGGCTGGTATCTGGCGGAAGTAGAAGATGCTTTAACCCATCGAAAGATATTTCTTAACTATGGTATCACCGCAATTACAGAAAATACAGCCGGAGAAGATATAAGTTATAATAAAACGGGTAAAACCAATACACCTAATAACACCAAAGACTATGGGATTGTTACCCATAAAATTTCTAAAGCAAAAACCCCGGAAATTACTTCTATTGTTTATCCCGACGGGCATATTGTCTCTTTTAATTACGGTAAACCGAGGTTTGACTTTATTGGTGAATCGGCAATGGCATCGGTAGATGTTGCTTACCAGGGAAGATATCTTTCGAAATATGATTTAGCGACCAGTTATTTTATTTTAAACCGGTATGGCACACCTGTTACCGATTTTCAAAAAAAAGTAGCCCGGCTTTGCCTGCTATCGGTAAAAAAAACAGGGGTGGATTTAAAGGAAGATACGCCGCCCTATATTTTTAATTATTATACAGGAAGCTCTAATGGGAATGATGATTTTGTACCGGCTCCTTTTTCGTACGCAAAAGATATCTGGGGTTTTTATAACGGTAATAACACTAAAGGTTTTTTTGATGAAACAATTCTTCCCAACACACCGGTGGTTCAAATTAAAGGCTATAATAGGATTAGGGGTTTATGTTATTTACGAAATGGTGTAACAGGGGTTAACCTAAACGCAAAACCAGGTTATGCCAAAAATGGTTTATTAAAACAAATCATATACCCAACTGGAGGTACGCTAACGTATGAGTATGGACAAAATACGGGGGTGTTGGATGGTAGTAATACCAATATAGGCGGGGTGCATGTTGCACAAACAAGCTCTACCGATGGAGGTTTTTCCAATGGCTGTGCCAATCCTATTATCACCAGTTATAATTATGTAATGAACGGTGCAGGCAGCGCATCTTCATTGTGGGGGCTTGAAACACCTAAGAATTTAATGGTTAATTATAACCATTACCAGCCAGAGTATAAAAGCTATAGATGGAACCCAATTAAATATGGAATTTTTGGTCAATGTTATTGGCATTTTACTTATCCGGGTATAACAACACAACAACAGGCTGTTAATTTGTCCGGCTTTCAAAGGTTCATGGAATCGGCAGCACCTGTATTGGGGGTACTTACTATAATCGGCTTAGTAAATGATATTTCTGCTGCTTTTAGAGGGTCACCTGCAGGATTAATAATTTCTGTGGTACTTGATCTTATAAGCACTGCACTTTCCTGTATTGGCGATCAGTCCCGTGACTATACTGCTTCTGCCTATTATAATTCGGATTTGAATGGGGCTGCTCCTTTACCTACACAATTTAAAAGGGTAGAAGTAGTAGAGAGCCCGGGCAGTATCGGAAAAACAGTGCAGGAATTTACCAGCGAAGATGATTATGCAATATGGGTGCCGGCCAATCCTATTTATTCTTCAAAGCAACGTTTTGCACCCTGGGCTTACGGCTTGCCTAAAAAGACAACCGTATACGATGCAAGTGGCTATATAGTAAAACAAACAGAAAACCTGTACTTATTCGACAAAGCAAAAACTATTATTGATCCTTGCAACAATAACCAAACAAGGCCTGCTGATGCAACTGCCAGTGCAGCCCCCAATAATTGCGATTCAATCACAGGTGTATTAAGCAATCTGGTATCCTGTAAATGCCTTATAACAAATAGCAGTTCACAACGGAATACCAAGTGGACAGATTTTGCAACCTATAATCCGGGTTTTGAAACATCAATTGCTGGTACAGATCTAAAGGCAGATTTTTATGGCATGTACACCGGTCGTACAGAACTAAGTAAAAGCTTTGAAAGAAACTTTAAACCCGCCGACCCTGCCAACTATACAGAAGTAGTTACCGATTATAATTACAGCCCGTATAATTATGAAGCTAATAAAATAACAACCACCCAGAGTAACGGGGATAAAAACGTAAAAGAAATTACCTACAGTGGCGAAAGTTTTGGAGGAATATATACTACACTCCAGAATAATAACATCCTTTCTATTCCTGTTACTTCTATTAATTCTGTAGTGAAGGCAGGAGGTACTGCTTCCCAGGATTTAAATGAAAAAAGAACCAGCCTGGTGCAACTTTTAAATGGGGATATAAAACCGGGAAGCATTTATGAAAGAAGATCTGATAAACCTTATAACCGTTATCCTTATCCACCAACGTTGCCACAAACCCAACTATTTACCTACGATGCCGCTGGTAATATGACAGGTATTAAAGATGAAGGTGGCCGCACCATTAGTAATATTTACGATTATAATGATAAGTATGTAATTGCTTCCATTATTAATGCTGACCCCTTGGTAGATAAAACGGCGTATACCAGTTTTGAAACAACTGGTTTTTGTAACTGGGTATTGACTGGCACATCATCTTATAACACTACCACCGCTATTACAGGAACCAATTCATTTATTCTATCAGGTGCTAACAGTTTAACAGCTTCTGCATTGAATACGGCCAGGCCTTATACCCTTTCTTTCTGGGCAACTACTGGTGGTATTAGTGTTACCGGCGGCGCCACCTTAACAAAATCAGCACCGGCTTACAATGGATTTACTTATTATGAGTATGATATAGCACAGGGAACTGCTACAGTAACAGTAAGTGGCAGCGGCATTATTGATGAACTGCGGCTATACCCTAAAACAGCAAGGATGCGTACTACCACTTATGATCCTTTAATAGGTAAAACATCAGACTGCGATGAAAACAACAGGATAACGTATTACGAATACGATAATTTAGGCAGGCTGCGGTTTATAAAAGATGAAAAGAAGAACATAGTAAAAATGCAGGAGTATAATAATGTATCTGCTGTTAAACAGAATGGCTGCCCGGGTACTTATTCCAATCAGTTAATTTCAGAACAATTTGTAAAAAATAATTGTGCTGCCGGCTACCAGGGAGACACGGTTCTTTATGCTATTGCTGCCAATACATACTCATCTGCCATCAGCCAGGCAGATGCAGACGCCCAGGCAGAAAATAATTTACTGATTAATGGCCAGGCCTATGCCAATGCGAATGGCGGCTGCAAACTGATTTATTATAATACAATACAATCACAGGTATTTACAACAGAGTGCCCGGAAGCCGGATATATAGGCGGAACGGTTACTTATACAGTACCTGCTAACAGATACAGCTCCCTCATCAACCAGGCAGAGGCTGATACGTTGGCATTGGATGAAATTGATGCAAATGGGCAAGAGTATGCCAATACAAATGGAAACTGTGTAACAGACACAGATCCGTGGTGGGAATGGGATGAAGGATCATCAACCTATTGCTTAACAGTGAACGGACAGTTACCTGCACACCAGTTTATGCTGGCAACAGATAGAAACCCTGGTAGCCCAACCTATAATCAAACAGCATGGCAGGATGCCGGACCTACCGATGCCTGCCCGGCAAATACCTATTATAGTTTTGATTATAGTGGAAATTATTATCGGCAAAACTGTCCCGGTGGCCAAACGCCACAGGCTTATTATGTAACATTATTGCCCGGAGCATTTAGTTCAACCTTATCACAGCAAGATGCAAACAACCAGGCATCACAGTATGCTCAGGACCAGGCAAACCAGTTTGGAACCTGTGCAGGAACCTGTAGTTTTTCTCCGGCATATAACATTGCTTTACCTTATAGCTATATCAGTAGCAATGGAAGTACGGTAGGATTTGTAATTGTTTTTTATGCCACTGGTGGCAGTACTCCTGATTGGTATAATACAAATATGCTGGCTACAATTAATGGAGGATGCGTGCCATCAGGTACCCGTCAATTTAATATGAGTGAAAACGGACGTACCTGGGAGGTAACTGTTAGCACAATCGGATCGTTTAGTGTACGCTTACTAAGCGGTACAGCACCCACCAGCGGACAAATTATTGGTTTATCAAATGGCTCTTATAATTTATAAAAAATAGTATGAAGATAAATAAACTGATTTTCTATTGCTTGCCGGTTGCCTTTAT
Organism: Ferruginibacter sp.; assembly: GCA_043769035.1. Lineage (GTDB taxonomy): Bacteria > Bacteroidota > Bacteroidia > Chitinophagales > Chitinophagaceae > Ferruginibacter. The sequence goes on along the minus strand of JAYVJU010000379.1, from coordinate 4,512 downwards.
AGTAGTTACGGCTTTCAACTTTAAACCGGCAAAGGATGCAGATAAAAGAAAAGATAACCGCCCGGCAGCAGATACCACATCATTTGCATCCAATACGGGTGGTGGCTGGAGTATTTTATCCTGTTACTTTAATCAAAGCACACCCGACAGTATGCAGTTTGAACTGCTACTTAAACAAAATAATGCACTTGATTTTCGGGTAGAGCAGTTTATAGGAACTATCAGCAATGCTGCTTTCAGGCCGGTGCAGGCACAAAATAATCTCCTATTCAATCTTTTATTTAATAGCAGATGGCGGGTAAGGGTGCTGCCAAATGGAAGATGTTTTTTGCGACTAACCCAGGGAATAATGCCACCCGGAAGCCCCGTTTTTTTCCCATTAAAAGTGAAGTATAAAAAAAATTGATGAATTAAAATAGCTACCTGATGCTTAATAAAAGAATAAGACGAGTATGGTGGACCATGGGATGTATGCTATTTGTTATTACAAATACTGCATTCGCCCAAAGCTGGAACCCCGGCCACAAAGTAGGAACACTAACAGGTGCTTATAATTTTTCGTACACCCAAACGCCTGCCCAACTGGTTGAAATTTTTCCGGCAGGTATACCCAATACCGGCCTTAGCTACCAGTGGGAACAATGTACCACTCCTGCCGGAGCCTTTACCATTATCAGTGGCGCTACGCAAACCAATTATACTTTTCCGGCCCCGTTATCACAAACTACCTATTACAGAAGAAAGACAACCAATAGCCTTTCGCAATTTATTTATTCCAATATCTTTAAAATAACAATCGTCTCCGCAAACTGGGAAGACGTTAATTATATACGGGAGCATGATGTGCTGCGGGCTAATATTACCACCTGGACGGCGGTTGACCAATTGCCCATCGGCGAAAAATTACAAACCACCACTTACCTGGATGGATTGGGAAGAGGAACCCAAAAAGTGAGCCGGGAAACGGCCACTCCGGCGGTAGCCAACGGGCTATGGGGCGATATGGTGCAGTTCTCTCAATACGATGTGTATGGCAGGGAACCCGCCAGGTTTTTACCCTATACCACCACCACTCAATCCGGAAAATATAAAACAGCGGCATTAACGGAACAGCCGCAGTATTACACCACCACCTATAATGAAACAGCGGCTTTCTCCACCATCACTTTTGATAACAGTCCGCTGAACAGGGTAATGAATGTAAAACAACCCGGTACCGCATGGGCCGCTGCGGCTGGTAATTCCGCCGTGTATGATGTAAACACCCTTACCGATAACGTACAAATATTTACAGTGGATTATGTGCAGGCAAGTGTACCTGTGTACAAAGGCGTTTACCCTGCCAACACTTTATATAAACTTACCTACAAAGACGAAAACCAAAAACAGGTAGTAGAATTTATCAATAAAAACGGCCAGCTTATTTTAAAAGCAGTTCAATTGGCAGATGATGTTACTGGCATTCCACCCGGGGGCGGGGGCGCAGGGGTCTGGATATGCACCTACAGCATCTATGATGATTTTGGAATGCTGCGCTACCAGGTGCAGCCTGAAGGTGTAAAATACCTGGCTGCCAATGCATGGTCTTTTGCCGGGGCCAATGGAACCACTATACTGAACGAGCAATGCTTTCAGTATAACTATGATGAAAAGGGAAGAACGATATGGAAAAAAGCACCCGGCGCACAACCCTTGCAAATGCTGTATGACATACGGGACAGGGTAGTATTTATGCAGGATGGTAATCAGAACCAGCTAACACCTACTGCACAATGGACAGCTAATCTGTATGACGAACTCGACAGGCCGGTAATTTCTACTTTATACAATACCAATAAAACGATTGCTGCCTTACAAACAGATATTAATAATGCCGTAAGCAATACCACCGTTACCATTACCAATCCGGCGCAGCCCATTGCTGCTTTAACGCTAAACCAGCGGCAGGCAGGCATACCACTATACCAGGCCACGGCCAGTATCGATTTTGTATCCGATGCCGGTGGCGATTTTGAAAGCCTGCCGGGGGATGATTTTACCGCAGAGATAAATGCAACTGCTACCACTGCCCCAATAAATGTTATCACTACTGTTTTAAATAATCCCATTAGCAGCACCGACCTTAACAATGCTACCGTATGCACTATTTTAAAATATTTGTTTTACGATAACTATTCTTTTGCACAGGTAAAAAGCTTTGATAATAATTTTACCAATACCACTGCCTACAATACCAGCGACCCCAATGTGCAGCCCATTGCCAAAACACTGCGCACCACCAGTATGCCCACCGGCAGTATGACGAGGGTATTAAACAGCACAGTGTTTTTATCGGCCACCCATTATTATGATGAGCGGGGTGCCCATATACAAACACTGGAAGACAATGTAAAAATTGGTACCGATATAACTACCCTGCAATACTATTTTGATGGAACTGTAATGAGCAGTTGCAATGAGCATACTGCGCCGGGTACTGATTATACCCATTATAAAACATTGACCAAATACCTATTTGATAAATTAAGAAGGGTAAGCTCCATCCAAAAACAATTTGGCACCAATGCCTTTAAAACTATTTCATCCTATGACTATGATGATGTAGGAAGGGTAAAGAAAAAAACATTGGACCCCGGCTATGCCAACAGTAATGGAAATAATTACCTGGAAGAATTAAACTATAGCTTCAACCTGCATAACCAGATAACCGGCATCAACAAAGACTATGCATTAAAAACACCCGGCAACTATAGTAAATGGGGCCATTTCTTCGGGCTGTACCTTGGCTTTGATAATAAGGACAATGTATTTACGAATGCAAATTTAACCGGGCAGGTAACCGGCCAGCTATGGAACACACAGGGCGATGATGCGCAGCGTAAATATGATTATACATACGACAATGCAGGCAGGTTGGTAAATGCATTGTTTAAAGAAAAGCAACATACCGGTGATGCCTGGAACAATACGCAGATGGACTTTTCGGTAAATGGCACCAGCGGCAAAATAACGTATGACCTGAATGGCAACCTGCTGAATATGCTGCACAAAGGAGTATTGCCCGGTACGGCCACTTCTATTACCGTTGATAATCTTACATACGCCTACTCCTCTTACAGCAACAAACTGCAATCAGTTACTGATGGCATGACCAACACCACCGTGAATGGCGCCTTTGGCGATTTTAAAGATGGAACCAATGGTGCCACGCCGGACTATGTGTATGATAACAATGGCAACGTAGTAATAGATTTAAATAAGAATGCAAAAGATTTAAACAACAGCGTTGGCGCCAATGGTATAAAATATAATTTTCTCGACAAGCCCGAAGAAATAAGAATAGCCGGAAAGGGAACAATAAAAATTGTATACAGTGCTGATGGAGAAAAACTGCAACGGGCATTTATACCCGAACCCGCTGCTGCCGCCACAGTCACCACCTACATTAACCAGTACATATACACAGAGTCCGGCACTTTAAGCACTGCGGCTCCCTTCTCCACCACCGGTGGAGAAGGGTTGGGGTTGAGGTCCATCAACTTTGAAGAAGGCCGCATAAGAATAATAACACCCACTGCACAAGGCAACGGATTAGATGCGTTAATAGTAAATGGCAATATGGATTTGCCGGGTGGCAAACGTGGTGCTTACGATTATTTTGTAATGGACTACCAGCAAAACGTAAGGATGATACTGACCGAAGAAGTACACAGTGCAAGCAACACCGCCACCATGGAACCAGCCAGAGCAACGCTGGAAGAAAGTATATTTGGACAAGTGGGTGCGGCTAATGAAGTAGCTACCACAAGATATACACCCACACCAGCAGGGTGGACAGGCAATACCAGCAGCAACGTAAGCAGGCTGGGTACTAACAGTGGCCACAACATAGGGCCAAATACATTACAAAAAGTAATGGCTGGTGATAATATAAATGCCACGGTACAATATTACCACCAGGGAGCAGCCGGGGGCAATAGCAACACGATGGTAAACAATGTGCTTACCAGTCTGGTACAGGCCATAGCAGGCAGCGGCGGTACGGGAACGGTAATAAAAAGCAATGCCGGTAATATAAGCAGCCAGTTAGGTGGTGCAGGTGGTTTTATAACTGCGGTGCAGCCCAACGGCACCACCCCGGTAGGCAATACCCCACAGGCATTTTTAACCGTATTGTTTTTCGATGAAAGGTTTAACTTTATATCCGCAGCCGATGGCGGAGTAGCGCAGCAACAAGTATTAGCTACTGTAGGCAGCAATGGAAGCTCTTTGACGTTGGCGAATATAAAAGCACCGAAGAATGGCTATTCGTATGTATATGTAAGCAACCAGAGTAATAATGATGTGTACTTTGATAATTTGGTGGCAGGGATAACGCAGGGCAATATTGCAGAAGAGAATCATTATTATTCGTACGGATTAAAGATTGCAGGGCTGAGTTCTAAGAAACTTGGTGATGTGTACGAAGGCTCTTTGAAAAATAATTACCTCTACCAGGGTGCTTATGCTGAA
>JAYVJU010000378.1:0-2207 GCA_043769035.1 Ferruginibacter sp. | reverse complement strand
AGCATCAATATCTTTTTGTTCCAGCAGTTTACGGTAATCATTATAAATTTTTATTTTTGAGGCATCCACATTTAATGCAGCCAGTTCTTTTAGCCTGCTGTCAATAACAGTAGTATCCACATCGCAAACCGCAACAAGATTTACGCCAGCTACTTTTAGCGCCGCTTTTACATTGGCCCAGCCCATGCCCTTAATACCAATGGCACCAATATTCAATTGGTCGCTGGGAGCTATGCGGCGTTGTAAAATAGCGAAGGTTTTATTATGTAATGCGGCAGCCAAAGCACCTGCACCAATTAATACGGAAGATTGCTGTAAAAATTTTCTGCGTGACGACATGTGATTTGATTTTTAAATTAACAGGCAATTACAAGTGTGGCATAATCTGGTATAAACTTAACGAATTAATTTTTATAAAATGGAAACGGGTTAAATATTTTGTTGTATTAAAAAAAGTATTGAATGTGTTTTGTTGCAGCGGGTTTTTGTCCCAGCGGGGTTTTCACTGCATGCTGTTACAACATTTAAAAGCCTCCTGTGAAACCCCGCTGTTGGAAAGCGGCACTTATTGTAATGCCGCCACTTTTGCAATAAGCACTGCGGCTGTAAAATAATTTAAACAGATCACTGCGGCAGGGTTTCGCAGGTACAACTTTTTTATTTAAATAGCAATAATGCGAAAACCCTGCCGGGACAGAATGGAATACCTGTGGCGGCAAAAAGAGTTGACTTTGTATATCTACTTTGCCTTTCAATTCATTTTAGTAATGAGCGCTGCCTCTTTGGAATTTTACGATTCAATCTCAGTCAATAACTCTTCAGCCTTCTTTAAAGTATTGTTGTAGTGCCTTAATACCCATTTGGAAACGAAGAACAAGACAATGACACTGGCAGGAAGTACGGTGAGCCATAGTGTGATATTTTGAGAAATGTCTTTTCCGGCAATCAGTTTTACAGACACAGGGGCAAAGGATATTATAAATATAAAACTCAGGAATACATTTAGTTTTTGAATTTTTTGAAAACGGATTTTCTGTATCGCAAATTCTTTAAGGGTGTTTTTGTAGGTTGACAAAGTCATGTTGATAGTTTGCAAACCCCTGATACTTCGAAGTGATAAAAGTGGTAATAATATTAAAAACAGAATTGAGAATCCGCCGCAAATCTGCAGGAGTAAAGTATTTAATGTGTTGAAATTATAAACTAAAGCGATAGCAAAAATAAAGCAGATAATGCTTCCAATAAATTCTGGGCGGGCAATGTTGTTAAGCCGGTGTTTGTAATTTTGATTAGTCATTTGCTCAATAAATTTAGCGTTTAATTGTTGTTGTTTATCCATTTTCCTGCTGAGTGTTTCCCAGGAAGATTTTAATTCATCTAATTCCATAATTATATTGTTTTATTAATTTTTGTTTTAAGTTTTTCCTTTATCCGGGAGAGCCTGGTGCCCACATTAGTTTTAGAGATGCCGATGATCTGTGCAATTTCTTCATGGCTTTTATTTTCTAAATAAAGCATTACAATACCTTTATCCAGTAAGTTTAAATCCCTGATATGCTCTTGCAGTATTTTTAATTTTTCTTCAGCATTGTCAGCAATTGATTCCGGTGAATTTAAAAGGTCTATATCAATTGGAATAGTAGTAACCGCTTTTTTACTTCTCTTAAGGTGGAAAACAGCCACATTCATTGCTACCTGGTACATCCAGGTACTTAAGGAAGAATTTTGTTTAAAAGAATCAAATGATTTCCATAAACTATAAATAATTTCCTGTACTACATCATCACGGTCATCTTTATTATTAGTATAAAAAGTAGCCACTTTATATATTAATCCTTCATTTTGCTGTATGGCCGCTATAAATATTTTCTTTTTATCCACTACAATTTTGCTTTCGGTTTACCTGTTCCCTTATTAGTGTAACATAGTGATGAAAAATCACAAAAAAAGGAAGATTTATTTCTATACCGGTATTTATACCCAATGCCCCGCCTGATCTCTGACCAAACGGGAATCTGAGCGTTAATTACCTGAAAATGCTTTCAGTTTATCTGTGCCGGTGGTTGGAGACCACAACTGTTCGGAAGATTTAAATAGTTAATTCTCTATCGTTCCTACGGAACTTTGACACATATTTTTATGGGTTTCTACCAACCTTCTACTCCTAACGGAGTTAAAATGCAGTCTTTTTAATGCCATAGGCATTT
>JAYVJU010000377.1:0-2953 GCA_043769035.1 Ferruginibacter sp. | reverse complement strand
ATGATGAGAATTTTTTTTGCCATTGATTACACAACTTGTCCCGTCCGAAGGCGGGATATTTACACAGGTGATATTAATTTTTTCACCTGCGGTGAAGTGATTTGCCACAGAAACACAGAAACTATTCTTCTACATAATTTAAATCTTTATGAAAAGTTTCTTTTACAAAAATTGCTGCAACAACAGCTATTACCATCACTACAATTGCAGTTATCCATCCGCCGGTAATATAATCAGTTGCGCCTCTGAATAATTTAAATAAAGGCAAAATCATCACCGTAAGCATACCTCTTACCATATTGGGAATGGTGGTGGCTGCTGTTGCCCTTATGTTAGTTCCAAACTGCTCTGCTCCCATGGTTACAAAAATGGCCCAAAATCCTGTGCCAAAGCCAAGACCAGCACATATCCAATACATATTTGCAGCCGTGCCATTCCATAGAACAGTAAAAAATAAAATCATGAACACTATAGTGATAAAATAAAAAAGATACAGTGCTTTTTTTCGGCTTTTAAACCCCTGGCTGATGAAGCCGATTAAAATATCACCAATGGAAATAGCCGCATACGCATACATGATCGCTTTGCCCGGATCAATCTTTTCCACAATACCCATTTGCTTACCAAACTCGCTGGAGAAGGTGACCAGCACACCAATCACAAACCAGGTGGGTAATCCAATTAAAATACTGCACACATATTTTTTTAATCTTTCTTTAGTGTTAAAAAGCATAAAGAAATTTCCACGCTGTACATTTGTCTTTTTTAATTCGTTAAACATGCCCGATTCAAAAACAGAAATACGCAATATTAATAAACCAAGTCCCAAACCACCACCAATAAAATAACAGGTGCGCCAGTCAAAATTTTCTTTCATAATAAAAGCTACAACTGCGCCCGTTAAGCCAATACCTGCAACAAGCGATGTAGCAATACCTCTTTTACTCTTATGCGTAAGTTCTGATACCAATGTAATGCCTGCACCTAATTCTCCTGCAAGACCAATACCGGCAATAAAGCGGATGATCTTAAACTGGTCGGCTGTTTGTACAAAACCATTGGCAATATTTGCAATTGAATATAAAATGATGGAGCCAAACAAAACACTCAGCCTTCCTTTTTTATCGCCCATAATGCCCCATATAATTCCGCCAATTAATAAACCGGCCATCTGCCACATGATAATACTTTCGCCTTCCGATAAAACCTGTGCATCATTTAAACCTAATGATTTTAAAGCCGGCACACGGGTAATGCTAAACAACAGCAGATCGTAAATATCTACAAAGTAACCCAGCGCAGCTACAACAACAGCAATGTTAAAAATGGAAGCAGATTTATTATAGGATGTGTTCATCAACCTTTTTCTTTTTACCAAAAATTAATTTTATTAAAACCGGGGCTGTGGTAACCAATACAATTACTATAACAATAACTTCAAGGTGCTCTTCTAAATCTATTCCAAATTGTTTTTTTGTAAAGGCATTTAAATAATGCCCTATAAAAAGCATGGATACAACCCAGGCAACACAGCCAACAATATTATAAAAGCCGAATTTCTTTTTATCCATACCAACTATACCTGCAACAATGGGCGCAAATGTGCGTATGAAAGGTAAAAACCTTGCAAACACAATGGCTCCGCCGCCATACTTATCGTAAAAATCTTTTGCCTGGTGCAGGTATTTTTGTTTAAATATCATCCTGTCACGCCAGTTATACATGGCAGGGCCAACTTTACGGCCCGTCATATACCCAACGGTATTTCCTAAAATGCCTGCCAGTGTACACAGGCCTGCAATTATCATCAGGTTAAAAAAATCATTACCGGTATTTAAAGAAATAGAATCAACCAAAGAAGTACTGAGGATACCTGCAACAAACAACAAAGAATCTCCCGGAAAAAAGAAACCGACAAACAAGCCGGTTTCAGCAAAAATGATAAGCAGTAATAACCATATTCCGCCGTACAAAATATAAAACATGGGCGTCAGCAGATCCGTCCAGCTAAATTGTTTTGATAAGATAATGTGGTTATCAGTTGCAATATCTTTAACAGCAATTGTCTTAATATCGTACCCTTCAGTTTTTATGATGATTGAATCAAGGGCTGCATTGCTGATAACTACAAGGCCGGTTTTATCAGTTTTATAATCAACATTATTTATGTTTACTGTAGCATTTTTTACATGCTTTTTATATTGATTGATTAAATTAACAGAGAGCGAATCACTTGCCAGCAGATTTGAAAAGGACAGCAAAAAAAATGAAAGAAAAAAAACAAATTGTTTCATAAACTATGGCTTAATAAAAGTGATTTTTATTTTTTAAATATCTACGGAGTTTCCAGCTGCCCTTCCCATTTACTAACTGCTGCGGTGGCCAATGCATTGCCCAAAACGTTTGTCATGGTGCGGCCCATATCGCAAAATACATCAATAGCCAAAATTAAACCCACCCCTTCCGGCGGTAAGCCAAACATGGCACCGGTTGCCAAAACCACTACCAGCGAGGCTCTTGGCACACCTGCAATTCCTTTGCTGGTTACTAAAAATACCAGCAGCATAATTATCTGCTGACCAACATCTCCCGTAATTGATGTAATATTAAACGCTTGTGCAATAAACATACTTGCAAAAGTCATGTACATCATACTTCCATCTAAATTAAAAGAATAACCAAGTGGCAAAACAAAACTTACAATTTTATTATTGCATCCAAAGCGTTCCATTTCCTCTACCAGTTTTGGATAAACAGCTTCGCTGCTGGCCGTGCTGAATGCAATTGACATAGGTGCTGCAATTCTGCGAAGCAGAATACGCAACCTGTGTTTTAAAAACAGATACCCTACAAATAATAACAGTATCCAGAGTATTACAAGGCCCAGATAAAACTCGCCTACATAATATCCAAAAGTTACCAGTATGCCCAAACCATTTTTTGCAATAGCTGC
>JAYVJU010000376.1:0-7666 GCA_043769035.1 Ferruginibacter sp. | reverse complement strand
ATACAATGCAGGCCATTTATACGAAGCAGCCGCAGCACATTTCCTGGCAACTAAAAAAAGAAATTTTTTAGATATTGCTTTAAAGAATGCTGATTTAGTTTGTTCTGTTTTTGGTCCCGGTAAAAAATCAGTAGCACCCGGTCACGAGATTGTGGAAATGGGACTGGTAAAATTATTCCGCATACAGGTAAACAGGAATATTTAAATACGGCAAAGTTTTTTATTAATGCAAGAGGGCAGTATAAAGGCTATGATCCTAAAAGTAATGACAGTTGGAAAAACGGATCGTACTGGCAGGATAGCAAACCAGTAGTGCAGGAGAGTGAAGCAGTTGGTCATGCTGTAAGAGCAGGTTATTTATATGCTGCTGTTGCTGATGTTGCTGCACTTACCGGTGATGATAGTTTAACCAAAGCCATTGATAGGATTTGGGAGAACGTGGTTACTAAAAAAATATATGTGCAGGGTGGCCTCGGTGCCAAAGGTGATGGTGAAAGATTTGGCGAAAATTATGAATTGCCTAATAATACAGCTTATAACGAAACCTGTGCTGCCATTGCAGGAGTGTATTGGAATTACAGGATGTTCTTATTGCACGGCGATGCAAAATACATTGATGTGCTGGAGAAAATGTTATACAACGGATTAATTTCCGGTATTGGTTTAGATGGTAAATCATTTTTTTATACCAATGCCATGGAAGTGCGTAATAGTTTTAGTCACAACGATTTTGAAGGATCACGGTCGGGTTGGTTTACTTGCAGTTGCTGCCCCACTAATTTAACCCGGTTAATTCCTTCGGTGCCGGGTTATATGTATGCACAAAAAGAAGATAATTTATTTGTGAATCTTTTTATTAACAGTACGGTTGATCTAATGGTGAATAATAAAGCGGTACAAATCGCTCAGCAAAATAATTATCCATGGGATGGTAATTTAAAATTTACTATCAATACAGCTAAAGCCAATACATTTAATTTATTGATAAGAATTCCGGGCTGGGCCAATAACAGTGCTATGCCTTCTGATTTATATAAATTCCAAAATAACTCATCGGCAAAGCCCGAAATAAAAGTGAATGGACAAGTAATTGAGTACACTGTGCAAAACGGTTATGCTGCAATCAGCAGGGCATGGAAAAAAAATGATTTGGTAGAAGTAAATTTACCAATGGAAGTAAGAAGGGTAGTGGCCAATGAAAAAATTACCAATGATATAGGTAAAGTGGCTTTACAACGTGGCCCAATAATGTATTGTGCAGAGTGGGCTGATAATAATGGCAAAACAAGTAACATTATCATTCCTGCAAACACAACATTTACCAGCGAATACAAACCCAATGTATTAAATGGTATTATGACGTTGAAGGCAGATGTGCCTGCGGTGATCATCAGCGGAAACGAAAATATTGTTACCCAAAAACAAAGCTTTACTGCAATTCCGTATTACAGTTGGGCCAACAGGGGTAAAGGAGAAATGACGGTATGGTTTCCAACACAGGTAAAAGATATTGAACTGTTGTCTAAATAATTAAAATAACGAACATGAAAAGTAGCATTAACACAAGGGGACTGGAAGTTTGGTTTGCCACAGGCAGCCAGAATTTATATGGCGAAGAAACTTTAAAACAAGTGGCAAAACATTCTACGTTGGTAGCAAAAACACTGAACGAAGCAGCAAATATTCCTGTTAAAATAGTTTTTAAACCCGTTTTAAAATCCACTGAAGAAATTTACAATTTAATTATTGATGCCAATGCGTCAAAAAATTGCATTGGCATCATTACCTGGATGCACACTTTTTCTCCTGCAAAAATGTGGATCAATGGCTTAAAGATCTTACAAAAGCCATTATTGCATTTGCACACACAATTCAACCGTGATATTCCATGGGGAGAAATTGATATGGATTTTATGAACCTGAACCAGTCGGCTCATGGCGACCGTGAGTTTGGTTTTATGATGAGCCGTATGCGTATGGAAAGAAAAGTTGTGGTTGGACATTGGCAGGATAAAAATGTAATTGCACAAATTGCTGGCTGGACAAGATCGGCCCTGGGATGGAATGACTGGCAGGGTGCAAAATTTGTACGCTTTGGCGATAACATGCGTTATGTTGCAGTTACCGATGGTGATAAAGTAGAAGCTGAATTAAAATTTGGTTATAGTGTAAATACTTATGGCATTGGCGATCTTGCCGGTATTATTAATGGCGTAAGAGAAACTGCCGTTACAAAATTATGTGATGAATATGCTGAGCTGTATAAACTAATGCCTTCCTTAAAAAAAGGAAATGCACAACATCAATCTTTACGTGATGCAGCCAAAATGGAATTAGGTATGCGTAAATTTTTAGAAGAAGGAAATTACAAAGGCTTTACCGATACATTTGAAGATCTACACGGCTTACCACAATTACCGGGTATTGCCACACAACGTTTAATGGCCGATGGTTATGGCTTTGGTGGCGAAGGCGACTGGAAAACATCAGCCCTGGTAAGAGCAATGAAAGTTATGGGAAGCGGTTTGCCCGGTGGTAATTCTTTTATGGAAGATTATACCTATCATTTTGAACCCGGTAACGAAATGGTTTTAGGAAGTCATATGCTGGAAATTTGTCCAAGTATTGCCAGCGGAAAACCAAGTTGCGAAATTCATCCATTGGGAATTGGCGGCAAAGCCGATCCTGTACGTTTGGTATTTAATGTTGGCGCAGGCGCAGCATTAAACGCTTCATTGATGGATATGGGCAACCGTTTCAGGTTACTGGTAAATACTGTCGATGCTGTTAAAGCAACACATGATCTGCCTAAATTACCCGTGGCAAGAGTGTTGTGGAAACCACATCCCAATATGCAAACAGCCTGCGCAGCATGGATATATGGAGGCGGTGCACACCATACCGGTTACAGCCAGAATTTAACGGCGGAAAATATGGAAGACTTTGCAGCAATGGCAGGAATTGAATTTGTTTGTATTAATAAGGATACTAACATTTACAATTTAAAGAATGAATTAAGATGGAATGATGTATTTTACAAAACCAAATAAAGCTTGATCATATAAAATAAACTACCACTTTTTAAAAACAAAACTTGCATTATGAAAGGATTAGCAACGATTGATTACATAGTTTTTCTTATCTACTTTGTAATAGTAGCCGGCTATGGTTATTGGATATATAATCGTAAGAAAAAGGCTTCTATGGATACCCATGATTTCTTTTTGGCAGAAGGATCACTTACATGGTGGGCTATCGGTGCTTCACTTATTGCTTCAAACATTAGTGCCGAACAGTTTATAGGCATGAGTGGCGAAGGATTTTTTGTTGGTATTTCTGTGGCAGCTTATGAATGGATTGCTGCAATAGCATTAATAATAATTGCCATCTGGTTTATACCAATTTATTTAAAGAACAAGATTTACACCATGCCGCAGTTTTTAAAAACACGGTATAACGAATCGGTGTCTTTAATCATGGCTATCTTCTGGCTGTTTTTATATGTATTTGTAAACTTCACTTCAATACTTTATTTAGGTTCTGTAGCTATTGATCAATTATTGGGTGGCGGGCCTAACCAGGAATATCTGCATCTTGTAATGATTGTATTAATGGCAATGGCACTGATTATTACATTGGGCGGTATGAAGGTAATTGGCTATACCGATGTTATACAAGTTGGTGTTTTAATTATCGGAGGTTTGGCAACAATTTACCTGGCACTTCAAATAGTTGATGAAAGAATAAATGGTGTGGCAAGCGGCAGTGTTATTGATGGCTTTAAAACCTTATTGGGGCAGGCGCCGGAACATTTTCATATGATACTACCTAAACCTTCAGTCACCACAGCAACAATTGATATGCCGGAGAATCTGGACATTCAAAAGTATGTAGTACTGCCGGGCATTGCTATGTATTTTGCCGGGCAATGGATAGTGAATCTTAATTATTGGGGATGTAACCAATACATTACGCAAAGGGCTTTGGGTGCAAATTTAGAAACAGCACGTACAGGTATTTTATTTGCAGGCTTTATGAAATTGATGATGCCGATAATTGTAATGTTACCCGGTATAGCAGCTTATGTACTGTATAAAAATAATCAGTTACCCGGTTTTGAAGGTGGTAAAGATGGTGCTTACTCAGCAATACTGGCTTTTTTACCAGCAGGTTTAAAAGGGTTGGCCATCGCTGCATTAACTGCAGCAATCGTTGCATCGCTTGCAGGAAAAGCAAACAGTATCTCCACCATATTTACATTGGATATTTATAAAAAGTATATCAACAAGGATTCTGATGAAAAGAAAATGGTTTGGACAGGAAGGATGACAGTATTTGTTTCTATGATCATCGCCATTCTTTTTACATGGAAAGATTTGTTGGGTATTGGTGGCGAAGGTGGGTTTACATTTATTCAAAAATATACCGGCTTCATCAGCCCGGGTGTATTTGCCATGTTCATTCTCGGATTCTTTTGGAAACGGACTACAGGAGCAGCAGCATTGGTAGGATTGATTCTCGGATTTGTACTGGCCATATTCTTTAACAATTATGCCGTTGATATTTTTGGTAAAGAAACCTGGATGTACACCGCTTTTGAATACCAGAAAATGGAAAAGGGTGTATTGAAAACCATTGTTGAAATTCCATTCTTGATTAACATGGGCTGGTCTTTCTTTATTACTGTGGCAACAATGGTTTGTATTAGCCTTGCCGGACCTAAGGTAAATCCAAAAGCATTTGAAATTGACAGCAGCATGTTTAAGTTGAAGCCTGCAACAATCGCTATGATTGTAGCAACTTTATTAATACTTACTATGATCTATGTAAGATTCTGGTAAATAAATTATAATAAATAGATAAATAAAAAACCAGCGGCTTTACAACCGCTGGTTTTTTATTTATTGATACTTACAGATTTTTATTTATAGTCCGTTCGCAGAATTAATTTAATCAGTCCCGTTAGGGACGGCATGTTGGTAGAAAAACAGTAACAACACAACTAAATGCCGTAGGCATGATAGAAAAGAGTAACAAATCTACCGTGCCTACGGCACTTTTGGCCTCTACCTTATTTTTTCTACCAAACTTTTTCCCCTACGGGGCATTAAAAAATTAATTCTGCCAACAGGTTTATTTCTATTTAAAAGCCGTTACCTGTTTACGCCGTTTCAATAAAAAATAATTGATCAGCCACATGCTTATAACCGGCAGAAATAAAACACAAAAGAAAATAACATAGCCAACATTTACCGGCACCTGGGTTTTAACCGGAATAAATATTCCGTTGCCAATTGATCCATCGGAAAAAATAAAACCCTGGGTAAGATTCCAGCCTAAATGAATGGCGCAGGGGATATACAGCGAAAGTGTTTTTGTGTAACCATAAGCTAACAGCAGACCCATTATGCCGGTCATAAAAAATACAATTATCATTTGTTTTACGTTACCAAGTATACCGAATGAAAACCAATGGTAAATGCCGAAGGCAACTGCAGAAATAATAATGGCTTTTGCAATGCCCAGTTTTTTTAACAGTATATAAAAAATCACACCACGAAAGATCAGCTCTTCAAACAATACAGATTTAATATTCCACCATACACCTTCTGCAACAAGACTGTTGCTAAGTTTAGGATTTACTATCCATCTTTCGTTACCAAAAATAAATCTTAGTAAAAACCCTGAAGCACAACATGCAGCAGTAATAATAAAAAATAATGCAAAATCAGTCCACCTTTTTTTTGTGGGGTAAAATCCCAGTACGCTAAGATTCCCTTTTTCAAACAACCAGATCAATAACCACGAAACAGCAAGCTGTACAATAATTCCAACCATAGTTCCTGTTTAATTTTTTCCGGTGATAACGGTTTGTTTTTTTGCCATTGCCTGCTCCCAGCCAACCGGAAAAATGGCCTGCCATTTTTTTGCGAGTGCTTTCATTTTTTCAATAACGGCATGTTGAATTGGTTTGGGTAAAGCATAAAAACTTTTTTCAACCTGTAGCTTTCTTTCAAAATCAAGAGTGCCGTTTTGCTGCCGCACCATTATTTTTTGTCCTTTGTAAAAAATAGCGATGCCAATGCGGCCATCTTCAAAATGATTGGCTCCTTCAGTGCCATATACAATTATGGCTTCTGTCATAGCGTCTTTATCCAGGTCTTTAAAATCTATGTATTTACTCCAGAACCAAATAGCCTTTTCTCCTTTTTTTGCTTTATCTATAGCATCGCTAAGTTCCCATGCTTTTGACAGTTTACCATTTTCATTTTTTAATGTTATTGCCTTTACATTAAAGCTGATGGTATCTTTATTGCTGCCGATCGAATCCCGGCTTTCTGTAAGCACTGTATAAAACTGTCCTGCTTTATCTATGTATTTATACACCCTGAAAATTGGGTATTGTATATTGAACTGCAATTTTACTGCAGCAGTAAAAATCTGTGCTACTTCTTTTTCGGGCAGTATTACCTGTGCGGTTGTAAAAACAGGCAGCATAAATAAAAACAACAATAAGGGCAGTAACAATCTTTTCATTTTGCAGATTTTAAGTTGTATTAAACAGCAGTTATTGTAGCAATTTACAACTGCTTAGGCATAGTTGCAAGTTACAGGCAAAGCTGCAGTGTAAAAGAAGCTGATAATAAAAGGGCAAAAGTAACAGTATACTTTTGCCCTTTTATTATTTCAAGAAAGATATAAAATCAACGGTTAAAATTATTTTGTAAAAATGACATGGTATTGCCTGCAAAGATTTTATCAATGATATCTTCGGCACTAAGGCCAAACATAAGCCTGTTTATTTCTGGTAAAGTAAGAGCGTAATTAAAACCTGGCTGCGAAATTTCTGTGGGATTCTTAAAGAAGCTCAGCATATCTTTTTTTAGCGTTGGCATATCGGCAGCTGAAGGATAAAAATCCAGGTGGTTGATAAGGCCGTCATAATCGCTGCCGATGGCGATAAGATTCCAGCCTTTTGCTGCGTTTACAGTTTTTACAATTTCAAATATATTGGCACATAATACTTTTACATATTGCATACGTAAATCAGCTTCGCCTAAACTGTCATCATTTTTTATTACTGTAATTATATTATTACCGGCAATACGTTTTTCGTCCAGCTGCAAACCTATCAGGCCATTGGTTTCGGCAATTATCAATACATCTTCTTCACAAAGGTTAATACTGTTTTCGTGCAGGTAATTAGTATCGTCATGCAGTTCTGCATCGTCATCCTGTTTTATTAAAGCATTTAAAGTGCGCCGTTTGCTTACTATGCCGGTATGGCTGCAAACCAAAGGAAACTTATCGTTTTTAGTCCAGTACTTTGTTTTTATAAACGCATAAAATTCCTGCCTGCACAGCGGGCTCATGTGTTTGATGTCAATCAATATCCTTGGGCCGTTATCTTTCCGCAATAAATAATTAATTACTTCTTTGCCCATTTCTTTCAGCCCTTCATTAAGACCTTCATCCTGCGATACCAATGTGCCAATCAGTTTCATCAGGCTTTTAGCATGTCCGGCAAGGCCATTCCAAAAATGGTGATTGATAGAAACAAAGAGCGGAACAAAGTCCAGAGCTTTCAGCTTTTCAATATTCTTTACATAATCTATCAGCAGGGTAAAATCGGCAGGATCTCTTCTGTGGCTTCTTCCCTGTTCTC
>JAYVJU010000375.1:0-7092 GCA_043769035.1 Ferruginibacter sp. | reverse complement strand
GTTGCATTATTAAAGTCCATTAATTCTACAACATCATTTTCTGTAGAGTGTACTGCTGCAAGTTTTTTGCCATCCATAGAAAATTTGAGGGTACCAATTGCATTGTTTGGAATACCGCCAATTGTTAACCCGGTATTACTGATAACGGGGACCGCATTAAAACCGGATGAAGTAAGCAGGTAACTGTCATATTCATCAGACTCCCATTTTCTGATTACAATCCAAACATCCCTGTTATTACAATGTCTTACAGCGGCAAGTTTTTCATAAGCTTCATCAACAAAAGTATTTTTTTCAGTTACTTCTCCAAAGCCACCATCTCCTTTTATATTGATGATATTGTACCGAAATCCTTTGTTTAATTGAGCAGTAGCACCTACAGTAAAAAGGTAAAAAATACTATCGTTGCCGGGCATAGGAACTATAATGGCATTACTGGTACTGCTTAAATCACCCCGCAGATTATTGCCGTTAAGCATTGTTTCATGTTTACGGTTTAATACTGCAAGGCCATTTGTATAAAACAGCAGCTTGCCATTATTATCGGCAATTGAAGCACTACCTTCCTGGGAGTTAGCCTGGCTATTATTTAATGTACGGGGCGGCGATTGGTTAAAATCCAAGCCCACACCGGTTCCAAAATACCATATATTGGATTGTCTTTGAGCCATTGCCGGCATCACAAAGATTAGTAGAACGTATATGAAGAATATTTTACTCAAAGTGAATCTTTCTAACTCATGGACTCTTTGCAGAGTAATATTGTTGCATAAGCCACTAAACCTTCTTCTCTGCCTACAAAACCCAGGGTTTCTGTAGTGGTTGCTTTTATAGAAACATCGGCAATAGCTATTTCAAGTATGGCAGCAATTGCCTGCTGCATTTGTAAAACAAAGGGTTTTATTTTGGGTGCCTGCAGGCAAAGTGTACTGTCGATATTTACAATTTTATAGCCCTTGTTTTTTATAAGGTTAAAACTTTTTGCAAGTAATATTTTACTGTCAATATTTTTAAAAGAAATATCAGTGTCTGGAAAATGAACGCCAATATCACCCAGGCATAAAGCACCGAGCATAGCATCACAAATTGCATGCAATAACACATCGGCATCGCTATGTCCCAAAGCTCCTTTTGTATGTGGTATTTTTACTCCCCCTATCCATAAATCCCTGCCTGGCACTAATTGATGAAAATCGACACCTGAACCAATTCTGTAAGACATTAAGTTAGTTTTATGATGTAAATATCTGCTATTTGACCGTACTAAAAACAAAAAGCGTTCCGCAAATTGCGGAACGCTTTTAAATATGTTGTGCTTTTACTTTGAACCGTCGAAATCAAATACTAAACCAAAACGGTAAGTATTAGATAATGGATTACGGGTTGAACCGTTACCAGATGGGAAAATGTAAGCAAAGTTTAATCCAAATACATTATACTTTAAACCTGCACCAACCGAAAGGAATTTTCTGTTTCCTTTAGTAGGATTTTCATAAAAATAACCTGCCCTGAAAGCAAATTGGTTATTATACCAGTATTCAAGCCCTAAAGAAGCATTTACTTCCTGGATTTCTTCAGAAATACCATCAGGAGCATCGCCAAAAGATTTAAACCAGCTGCTTACAACACTTTGTGTGCGGTATTTGTTTAATGCACCAGGAGTTGTATCACCAGGAGTTGGAACCATTAGCTTATTTAAATCCAGAGCAAATGTCATCTTGTTATCTTCATCAAATACTTTTGTATAAGCACCACCTATACCAAAATTAGCAGGTATGTAATCTTTTTGGTTAGCATCGCTGGTGTAAGAAATTTTTGAACCAAGATTACTTAAAGTAACACCCCAGCTAAATCCTTCTCCATTTTCTTTTGCACCATTATGGAAGAAATGTAAATCGCCTGCTACTGCAGAAGCTTTTTTATAAGTTACATTGTTAACTGTTCCGGCCAAATTTGAGCTGATATAGCGTATAGCTAAACCAATGCTGTTTTTAGCAGAAAGTTTTCTTGAATAACCTGCATCAATTGCCATTTCACGTGGCCTGTATGAGCCTTGTGGATCGCCAATGCTGTTTGTGAATTCAATACTTCCTAAACTAAAATATCTTAAAGAACCTGAAATAGCTGATTCTTCATCAAGTTTGTAATAACCATTTAATGCAGCAACATAAACATCACTTATTCCCAAATCCCTTAACCAAGGAGTGTAAGATGCACCAAATCCTGCCTGGCTGGTGCTAAAAGGTAGTTTAGCTATATTGGCATATCCTGAATTAGCATCAGGTGTAGTTGCAATACCCACATCACCCATACCAGCACCCCTGATATCCGGAGAAATACGTAAAAATGGCACCGCAGATGTCACGACGTTGATTTTTGTTGACTGGGCATTAGATACAGAAATTGCTCCTCCCAGTAACATAACTAATGCAGTTAGTTTTAAAGTTACTCTTTTCATGCGTTTTGATTTGTCTTGGTTAGGTAGAACTCACCTCAATAAGCGATAGTTTAATGGTTTTAATCTGTTGTAAAAATAGTAGTTTTCCTGAAACGAACAACTAAATTATAAAATCTTGTTAAAAAAAAATAAAAAATCTGGTTAAAGGTACTCACTTTTTTAGAAAACAAATAAAGTAGGTTATAAAATTCTGCATCTGCTTTATAAAAACATAGTTTACTCTTTGCATAAGCAAACGGTAATTTGTTACCAATTATTGTTTGCTGCTTTACTTTATTATCTGCTATTATTAAGTGTTAAATCTTAAAGGTTTACAAGCCTGTATTTAAACAGACAAACGGTTTTGCTTATTTGTTGCATTGCAATTATTTAATATTTTCTCTTTCTGTTGACACACTTCCTATGTTTTTATATTAATCCGTGCAATAAAATTTATAAGAAACCAGTTATGTAGAATAAATTCTTAGTATATAGTCTTATTATATCTGCTGTGCAAAAAATGAAGCCTTGTTAAGCCGTATGTCGCTTAAAGTATTTATATTCGCAGCCAGTATAACCCCATATACAATAAAAAAGAAAACCTTTCGTTAAACAATTTGATAAACGAACGAACATGTTAAAATTATTTTCAAGTAAAAGTCTTATTATTCTTGTTGCCGCAGCAGTTTCATTAAGTGCCTGTAAAAACGGTGGCCTATTTAAAAAGAAGAGCGCCAAATCATCGGCTACCGGTTGGAACTACGATGATAAGAACATGGGTAATTTCCATGTAGCAAAAGTAAAGTACCCCAAAGCCGGGCCAGGGCTGGTTTTTGTACAGGGTGGTTCGTTTGTAATGGGCGCCAAAGATGAAGATGTAATGGGCGACTGGAACAATGTTCCCCGCCGTATTACTGTGCCTTCTTTCTTTATTGATGAAACAGAAGTAGCTAACGTACATTACAGAGAGTACCTGTACTGGCTTGAAAATACATTTTCGGGAGATACCGCAATTATGAAAAAAGCACTTCCGGATACTTTAGTATGGCGTGAAGAGCTGGCTTATAATGAACCTTACGTTGAATATTATTTCCGTTACCCATCATATAATTATTATCCCGTGGTAGGTGTTAGCTGGCAACAGGCTCATGATTTTTGTGTTTGGAGAACAGACAGGGTAAATGAACTGAATCTTATTCAAAAGGGCTATCTGATGAAAGATGCGGCAAAAAAAGAAATGAAAGGTGCTGCAGCTGATGCCTTTAATACAGAAACTTACTTAATGGCTCCCGATATGATCCAGAGCAGGAGCAAACCTAAAAAATCTGATTTAAAAGATGTTAATGGCAAGCCAAGAGGTTTGGTACGTATGGAAGACGGTATTTTAAACATGGGTTACCGTCTGCCGACTGAAGCAGAATGGGAATATGCAGCTTATGGTATTTATGCACAAAACCCATCTCCACGTAAAAAAGAAGGAAAGGCTGGTGAAGAATTACTAAGTAATCAACAAATATATTCCTGGAGCAATAATCCTAACGGATTACGTGATAACAGACGTGGAAGCTGGCAGGGGAAATTTTTGGCCAACTTTAAACGTGGTAGTGGTGATAACATGGGTGTTGCAGGTGGTTTAAATGACCGTGCAGCAATTCCTGGTCCGGTGAAAGCATTCTATCCTAATGCATTTGGCTTATATAATATGAGTGGTAATGTAAGTGAATGGGTAGGTGATGTGTACAGACCGTTAACCCCAAGCGATGGCCAGGATTTTAACTATTTCCGTGGTAATAAATTTCAGAAGTATTATAAGAATAGTGGTGGTGATTATGAAAAAGACAGTGTTGGTGGCGTAGAGGTTAACCGTTTAAAAAAAGTTAATATTTCTGATGACGAGGTTAAGAACCGCAGTAACTATCAAAAAAATAATGTTATTAATTATTTAGATGGAGACTCTGCAAGTGGTGTGTACTACGGATATGGTGTTTCTTCTTTAATTAATGATGAATCAAGGGTAATTAAAGGAGGTAGCTGGAACGACAGGCCTTATTGGTTATCACCTGGCAGCCGCCGCTTTATGCAGGAAGATCAGGGTGCCAGCACAGTTGGTTTCCGTTGTGCACAAACTTACCTTGGCCCACCTGAAGGACCAGGCTTTAAAGACGGTAACATCTTTGGAAGCCGCAAACAGAATTCAAGAAAAAAGAAAAAGTAAGTATCTCATAAATTAATTTAACCCTCCTGAAAAAATCAGGAGGGTTTTTTATGCCGAGACATTAAGTGGAATGAAAAAATTTATTGAGCATATCTGCTTCTGCCCTAATTTTGAAACATGCAAATTGAACAGTTATATAAAATATTTTTAGCCCACCCTTCTATACAAACTGATACAAGAAAGCTTAAAGATGGTGATTTATTTTTCGCACTAAAAGGCCCCAATTTTAATGGTAACTTATTTGCACAACAGGCTTTAGAAGCCGGTGCTGCATATGCAATAACCGATGAACCGGTAAATTTTGAAAGCGAAAAAATAATACGGGTGGACGATGTTTTAATTACACTGCAACTGTTGGCAAAACATCACCGGCAACAATTTACAATACCTTTTATTGCCATTACAGGCAGCAACGGAAAAACTACTACCAAGGAACTGCTGCATGAAGTATTATCCGCCACTTATAAAACCTATACCACAGAGGGTAATCTTAATAACCATATTGGCATACCTATAACTATTTTAAAAGTAAAGGCAGATGCTGAAATTGCTGTTATTGAAATGGGAGCCAATCATCAGAAAGAAATTGAAAGTTATTGTGCATATACACTGCCGACTCATGGTTTAATTACAAATTGTGGTAAGGCACATTTAGAAGGGTTTGGTGGCGAGGATGGTGTTAGAAAAGGCAAGGGTGAATTGTTTGATTACCTGAGAGCCAATAATGGTATTGGATTTATAATGAAAGACTATGATTATTTAAAAGAGATGAGTAAAGGTATTGGTTCTATTTTTACGTATGGAACCCATAATGCCGATATTACCGGAGAAATAAAAAACAGTGCCGGTTTTTTAAATGTATCAATTACAAAAGGTGCGGTAATTGATACTATACAAACACAGTTGGTAGGGGGCTACAATCTTCCTAATGTGCTGGCTGCAGTTGCAGGAGGAAAATATTTTAATGTGCCGGATGATAAAATAAAATGGGCCCTCGAAAATTATAGCCCCAGTAACAGCCGCAGCCAGTTAATAGAAAAAGACTCTAATAAGTTTATTCTGGATGCTTACAATGCCAACCCCAGCAGCATGAAAGCTGCCATAGAAAATTTTGCAAAAATGGAAGGTAATAAAAAAGTATTATTGCTTGGAGGCATGATGGAATTAGGGATAGAAAGTATTACCGAACACCAAGCAATAATTAATGTGATTGATAATTATAAATGGCAGGCAGTTGTTTTAGTAGGAGGCGATTATCACAAACTAAAACATCAATACATTAATTCAGAAAATTCATTGCAGGCTAAAGATTGGTTTAACCTGCAGCAGTTTGAAAATACACAGGTTTTAATAAAAGGCAGCAGGAGTATGCAGATGGAAAAAGTATTAAGTTGATATTTCCATCTGCATATCCGTCTGAAAAAATCAGAAAGTGTACCTTATGCCAAAACCGCCCCAGTTGCCGTTAAACCCACGGCCGGTACCAAATTCAACAGATGGTTGCCAGTCTAAAGAAAGATTAAGTGGTGCATTATTTATTTTATAATCGAGCCCCAACACCCCATCAATACCAGCCCAGCTACCGCCGCCGTTTTTGGTATTATAGAAACCAATATGAACACCAGGCCCTACATACCATTTTAATCCCGGGGCGCCATTTATATCATAATGCAGTTCATATAATCCGGTAATTCTTGACCCCTGGTTCCAGAAAAAGCCAATACCTTCTAATGCATCTCTTTCGCTTATAAAATGTTTTAATGTAATGCCTGCTCCGTCTAAAAATTTTACCCCCAATGCTGTTGTATAAGTTCTTCCTTTACTTTGCGCTGTAGTAGTTGTAATAAAAATTACCAGGGTAAGTACACTTAAAATAATTTGCTTTTTCATCTTGCTGTTGTTTATTAGTTAAGTAAAATCAATCCTGAGAGATTGATGTAATATAATTGCAGTTACTAATTTGAAGTAATAATTCTCCAGCACGGAAAAACAATAATTATACCAATTATTATATTACAGTTTTAAAATTTTCGATCCACTTTTATATGCTGCTTGTTATTATTTATCCCCTTCGCATATTAAATTGTGTAACATTGTTGTATTAATCATAGCAGCAGATGTATTTCTACGAAATAAAAAATTTTTAACTGAGTATGACTAAAAGAAAAATCCTTCAGAGTCTGAAGGATATACACAAGAAAATTTCTTCTTTAATGCGGAGACGAAGGGATTCGTCCCGATGCATCGGGATAACAGAGTTTCCCCTATACACACTTTCTCCCGATGTGTCGGGACTCATTCAACCACTCGAACATGTCTCCAGGTTTGAATAAGATTCTGGATATAAATCTTACTCTTCATCTTTTTTATTTGTCTCTCTCTTTTTAAAGATTCGCTTCTTGTAGCATACATTTCAAAGTACACCAAACGCCATGGCCTT
>JAYVJU010000374.1:0-8574 GCA_043769035.1 Ferruginibacter sp. | reverse complement strand
AGTTAGAAGGTTTTAAATTTAGAAGACAACATATTATTGGCAATTACATCGCAGATTTAGTTTGTTTAGACAGAAGATTAATTATTGAAATTGATGGATTGATTCATCAGTTACCAGAGAATAAAGAAAGTGATAAATTAAGAACAAAATGGCTTGAGGAAAAAGGATTTAAGGTAATTCGTTTTAGTAATGAAGAAGTATTGAATAAAACAGATACAGTAATTGAGACTATAGTAACAAAACTAAAAGCACAACCGGATATCAAAGAAGGTAACAATCTTAGTTCCCCCGTCGGGGGACAGGGGGCTGATTACATCGGTGCATTTGCGGTAACTATTGAAGGTATTGAACCGCACATCAAAAAATTTGAAGCGGGGCATGATGACTACAATAAAATTATTTTACAGGCTTTAGCCGATAGGTTGGCAGAAGCATTTGCAGAACTGCTGCATAAAAAAACAAGGCAGGAATATTGGGGCTATACCACAGATGAACACCTTACCAACGAACAATTAATTAAGGAAGAATATTTAGGCATCCGGCCGGCGCCTGGTTATCCTGCCTGCCCCGATCATACCGAAAAATATAAATTGTTTCAATTGCTGGGCGGAAAAGAAAATACCGGTATTACATTAACAGAATCTTTAGCAATGTATCCTGCATCATCGGTAAGCGGCTGGTATTTTGCCAACCCGGAAAGTAAATATTTTGGTGTAGGTAAAATAGAAAAAGACCAGGTGGTGGATTATGCCAATAGAAAAGGAATGACGGTGGAAGATGTGGAAAGATGGTTAAGGCCCGTGCTGGAATATGATGCGTAATTGAACTGCCCCATCTGATTTAAGGAACAACATTTATAAATCTACCTTTCCGGTCGGTAAAATACCGGTCGGATTTTTTATTCCCCTGGTCGGTGTTTTAATACAAAACACAATTCAAACAACCGCTTAAATAAAAGATGAAAAAAGAACTTGCTGTACAAGAGTGCGACGCAACGATGTTGCCCATAGTTCCGTAAGTTTGTCCCATAAAAAATTACCATGCGTATCATCTCCTACAATGTTAATGGCATACGTGCCGCTTTTAAAAAAGGTTTTATAGATTGGCTAAAAACTAACCCTGCAGATATTATTTGCCTGCAGGAAACTAAAGCCACTAAAGATGATGTGGATGTAAAGCAACTGGAAGCATTAGGTTTTAATCATCATTGGTACAGTGCACAAAAAAAAGGTTATAGCGGTGTAGCGGTTTTTTCTAAAACAAAACCCGATAAAGTGGAATATGGAAACGGCCATGCAGCAAGTGATGATGAAGGCCGTGTGATACAACTTGATTTTGGAGATATCCGTTTGATCAATGCCTATTTTCCTTCCGGCACTTCAGGAGATGAGCGACAGGCTTTTAAATATGTATGGCTCGATGAATTTCATACTTATCTGACCAAATTAAAAAAGAAATATCCTAAAATTGTTTTAGTGGGAGATTATAATATTGCCCATAACGAAATTGATATACACGACCCGAAAGGTAATAAAAACAGCAGTGGTTTTTTGCCTGAAGAAAGGGCATGGATGACGAAATTTTTAGCCAGCGGATGGGTAGATACTTTCCGGGAGTTTCATCCTGAACCTCATCGCTACAGCTGGTGGAGCCAGCGTTTTCCAACTGTGCGGCTGAATAACAAAGGCTGGCGTATAGATTATATTACAGTAACAGAGCCGCTGAAAAAACAATTAAAAGATGCTGATATTTTTCCCGATGTTAAGCACAGTGATCATTGCCCTATTTATGTTGAAATAAAATAAAAGAACCTGCATTGCGTATGTTTATTTATAACGTTACCACAAAAGTTACCCCTACCATTCAGCAGCAATGGCTGCAATGGATAAAAGAAGAGCATATACCGGATATTATCAACACAGGATGTTTTACCAATGCCACAGTTTTACAATTACTGGAAGTGGATGACCGTGAGGGACCAACCTATGCGGTGCAGTATTTTGCAGAAAGTAAATCGCAGTACAATTTTTATATTGAAAAATTTGCTCCCCTGATGCGGCAAAAAGCAATAGAAAAATGGGGTGATCAATTCATTGCTTTCCGTTCCATAATGCAGGTTATTAACTAAATGTGCAAAAAATAAAAATACATTTTGTTAAATTAAGAAGGGTTGTATTTTTCGCTCAAAACCGCTTGGGCAAAGGATTGCAGTAACGTTACGCTACAACTCTTACTGACAAAGGGTTATAGCGAAAAGAACTAAATTTTAAATTCTAAATTTTCGCTTAACAATTTCTTCAAATCCTTATTCCTTGCGGTTTACAGCCTATTGCTACCAAAAAAAAATTATTAAAAAAAATTTGTTGCAATTAAAAAGCTTCTATATTTGTCACTCGTAAAAAATTTTAAAAAAAATATCATGAACAAAGCTGAATTAATTTCGAAACTTGCTGACGATGCAGGTATTACAAAAACTCAGGCAAATGCTGCTTTAGATTCTTTTGTAGAAGCAGTAACAGTTACTTTAAAAAAAGGTGGTAAGGTTACTTTAGTTGGATTTGGTACTTTCTCTGTATCAAAAAGGGCTGCACGTAACGGACGTAATCCGCAAACTGGTGCAGTTATTAAAATCAAAGCAAAAAAAGTTGCTAAATTTAAAGCCGGTAAAGAATTATCAGCTAAAATGTAATGCTGTAGTAAACACATTAAAAAGCAAGGTGCTAAGTACCTTGCTTTTTTTGTAACGGTTGAAATGTATTTATTTATTAAAACAATAAAATTTATTTATTATGGGACGTGGAGATATTAAAACAAAAAAAGGAAAAACTTTCAGCGGTTCTTTTGGTAAAACCAGGCCTGCTAAAGTTGTAAAAAAAGCTGCTCCTAAAAAGAAAGCATAAGCTTTAAGGAATCAGGAATTTGTAATTAGGAATTGGGTTAAATACTAAATTGTATTTACTAGTTCCTGGTTACTGATTTTAAAATAGCATTCTTTTTAACCCCGATAAATATCAGGAACTCATAATCAGGCTAAAATAAAAAGGTGCATTTACAAATTCCCAGCTCCTTCTTATGGTGCCAGCCTTTCAATTTTCCAGCTGCCTTCAGCCTGTAAAGTATATTGAATGCGGTCGTGCAAACGACTGGGTCGTCCCTGCCAAAATTCTACCTTAAATGGCTTTACCCGGTAGCCGCCCCAATGTGGCGGCTTAGGAATTTCGCCATGCTTAAAACGCTCCCGGTAATAATTAAAAGATTCTTTTAACCATGCCTGCCCTGCTACCGCTAAGCTTTGTGGCGATGCCCAGGCACCTATTTTGCTGCCATCGGGCCGGCTGTTAAAATAAGCTATGCTTTCTTCAGTACTTATCTTTTCTGTTGTACCGCAAATACGCACCTGCCGCTCCATTTCTTTCCAGAAAAAAACTAAACAGGCGTTAGGGTTTTGCGCCAGCTCTTTGCCCTTGCTACTATTGTAATTGGTAAAAAAAACAAACCCATTTTTATCGTATCCTTTCAATAAAACAATTCTTGCCGCAGGTAAATTTTCTGCATCTACCGTTGCCAATGTCATGGCATTTACTTCGTCAATTTCACTTTTTACTGCTTCGTTCCACCATTTATCAAATTGTAAAAACGGATCAACAGCCACATCAGCTTCCGTAAGTGTTTGCAACTTATAATCTTTGCGTATATCTGCTATGCTCATTGGTTGATTTTAATTACAAAGTTCTTTTAATTAGAACAAATAAAAAAGGCTGTTTATGAAAACAGCCAATTATTTCATCGCTTAAATTTTGTATGCTATTTAAATAAGTTATCTAATCCCCCGAGAGGGTTCGGATTTCCAAAAATTGACCACATTATTTTTTGTAAAACAATGCCCAGAACAATACCTACAACAATAATTACCAGAGCGCTTACAATCATATAAACCACCACCTGGTCTTCGGGGGTCTTTTTTAGTTTTGGCAGTCCTATATAAAAAAGATAAATTCCGTAAAGGCCTAAAATTAACAGGAAAGAAAGCGCTGGTAAAATATAAAAGATACCGGCAACTGCACTGGCTGTAGTTGCATAAGCCACAAGCTGTGCAGATTTGCCAAGGTTTTTTTCAGATTTAAAAGTAGGAGCCAATGCATCAATAACATAGGTGCAAATAAAATAACTGAGAATGCTTTGTACAAACATTTGTATTGCCATTGATATGCCCCAATTTACTCCACTAACTTTTACTCCAAGAAAGCTAACACCAATAAGGCCATAGCCAATAAAAGCTGCAACGGCTGGTATAAGTGCCATTATAGCAACATACTTTGGTAATAAGGAAGCCGGAGTTTCTGTTTCGCCATTAATAACATCCCATTCTGTTTTGGGAGTAAGCAAAATGTTTTTAACACGTTCAATTAGATTCATAAGTTTTATGTTTTAGATACGTAAAGTAAAAAAAGGATTGCAGCTTTGCAATAGTTTACCCCTTTAGTTTTAAACACCCAATAAACATGGGAGCCGGTTTTACCAGTATTAGGTTATAGAAGATTACAATGCCTGTTCATTTTCCAGGGCATAAATTTTGTTTTTCAATTCATCTCTTTCCAGGGTAAGATTTTCGAGGGTGCTTTCCAGCTCCCCTACCTGTACGGCAATTTGTTGCAGCATTTTATTCTTTTTTTTAATAGCAGCAAGCTGCTCCTGCACATCGGTAAGTTGGGTGTTTACATAGGTATATTGTTGAAAAAGATCATTGTATTGGTGTTGTAATTTTATGGCTGCAGTTAGTTCCTGTTGCAGTTCCAGCTCCCGGTCTTCGGCACCCTCGGCCCGTTGTTGTTGTTTACCAATATGGTTTTGCATCATCTCCAGTTCATCCAGCCGGCTATCAAGCATGCTCCGCATTTCGGTAGTTGCGGCAGCTATTTTTTTAAGCTCTGCTATTTCCTGTTCCTTAATCTCCAGAATATAATTCACCTCCTGCAACTCCAGCTGCAGGCTTTCATTTTGTTTTATTAATTGCTGTATTTGATCTGCCGGTAACATCTTAGCGCCTTGTTTTAATAGCTTATTTCTCCAAATTTATCTAAAAACCACAAAATCGCCCCTTTTTTGTACCTTATATACAATAAAAGCTGCCGGGCAGCGTAATCAACTACCGGGGTATCTAACAAAAAATACCCCGTGCAAACCTATAAGTAATTTTGACTGAAGAGGAACTCATACGAGGATGTATAAGGGAAGAGGCCTCCTGCCAAAGAGAGGTTTTTAACCGTTACGCCAGCCGTATGCTGGGGGTTTGCAACCGCTATGCCCGTAATGCAGCAGATGCCGAGGATATTTTACAGGATGCATTTATTAAGATTTTTGATAAGATACACCAGTTTAAATTTGAAGGCTCTTTTGAAGGCTGGATAAGGAGAATAATGGTGAACACGGCATTAAAAAAATATTCGCTGCGGCGGTATGAAAAGGAAGTGGTTGGTTATGAAATAAAAGACAGGGATGAAAGCGGGATGGAACCATCGGCATATTCGCATCTTAGTCAAAAAGATATTCTGGATTTAATAAACAACTTACCCGATGGCTACAGGTTGATCTTTAATTTATACGTGATAGAGGGCTTTCAACACGAGGAAATAGCGGAACTGCTGGGCATACAACCCGGCACCAGCCGCAGCCAATTGGTAAAAGCCAGGAGTATGTTACAGAAACAAATTTTACAATTACAAAAAATTGCTGTATGAGCAATAACCAGCAGTTTGATGAACATATAAAGGACCAGTTTCAGGATTATACGCCACAGGTGCATCCCCGCATTTGGGAAAATATAATTGCTGAAAGGGAAAAAAGAAGGCCTGCAGGTTTTTGGGTTAATTTTTTTAACCGCAGAAATACGTTGTTGCTGGCAGCTTTATTGCTTGCCTCGGTAAGTGGCGCTTATTTACTGTTAAAAAATACTGCCGACAAGCAGCAAACAGGTGTTGCTGCTGCACCAAACAATACATTAAAAACCACAACTGTTACACCAGTTGATGAAAGTAATAATAACAACCAGGAAGCTACCAATACTGTTATCGGTAAGGAAAATGCAACAGCATTACCTGTGAATGATAACACTGTTTTTAGCAATAACAACTCAACTGTATTGTCAACCGCAAAAAAATCTAAAATAAAAACTTATGCGGCCTTTGCACAAACCGATGAGAATACTGCTCCACCCAAAAAGAAAAAAAGAAATAATGCAGCAGGCGCAGCAGATGATGATTATGCAATTGCAGATGCAGCTTTAACTTACACTACCAGCCTTTCTCCGGAATATTCATTAAACAAATTATTTTTTGTTGCACAAAAAAACAGCAGTAAAAAAGGTGAACTAATGCTGAGCAAAAGATTTTTACCCAATGTAAATTTACCGGGTTGTCCTTCTATTGAAGAAAATGCTGCTGGTAATAAAACCTATATTGAAATATATGGCGGTCCCGATATTGCTTTCCGTAGTTTAAGTGATACCGGCAACTCTACCTATTTACAAAAAAGAAAAGAAAGCACTAAATTTTCGTCGGCATACAGCGCCGGTATACGTTACACCAGGGTGTTTGGTAATGGCATGAGCGTACGTACAGGAGTTAACTACAGCCAGATAAATGAAAAATTTACTTATGTACAGGGCAACCTGGTGCAGGTAACCTATATTCTCGATGCTAATGGAGATACAACGGGCAGTTATATAACAACCGGAACCCGTTACAAAACCACCCACAATAAATTCAGAACAATTGATGTGCCTTTATTAATAGGTTACGAACTGGGTAATGGAAAATTTCATGCAAATATTAATGCAGGGGTTATCATTAATGCTTACAGCTGGCAAAAGGGCGAAGTATTGGATGCTTCTTTAAAACCGGTAAGCATTACTACGGGAAAAGCAAATTCTCCTTATCAATATAAAACAAATATTGGCTTAGGTTTTATGACGGGTATTTCTGCATATTATAAACTAAATGAAAAAGTTCATATCCTGGCAGAGCCCTATTTCCGGTATAGTCTTTCGCCAATGAGTAAAGAGAATTTAACCTTTAAACAAAAGTATAATACAGCTGGTTTACGATTAGGAATACGTTTTGATTTGCAGTAACAGGCAGCGCAGGCAAATTTTAAAGCATCTGAATTGAACTAACCACAACAACAAAACCATGAATAAAAAAATAGCAACAATATTATTAATAGCAGGTGCACTTTTTTTAAATGCCTGCCAAAAAAATTCCGACATTTTTGTGCCGGATGCCGGACAGACAAACGGGCCTGATACAGTATGGGTGAATACAATCAGCAGTACAATGCCCGTAGTTGCTTTACAAACTAATTTACAATTACAGGCAGAGCCGGTTGCAAAAGACAGTTTTGAAGTAACTGCTAATGTTGCAAGCTTAACCACATCTAATGGTGTGCAACTTAATTTTCCTCCACTTAGTTTAACTACCAACGCCGGGCTGGCCGTAACCGGAAAAGTATTTGTAGAAGTATTATTAATAAAAAAGAAAGGTGATATGGTATTGCTGAATAAGCCTACTACATCAAACGGAAATATGCTGGTTAGTGGTGGTGTACTTTTTGTTCGCTTACTAAAAGATGGACAGGAATTAAAACTGGTACCCAATGCAAAAATTTATATCCGCTTCGCCGATTTTCCTACCAACCCCAATATGAAATTGTTTTTTGGTGATGAATCAAATCCCCAACAATTTAACTGGATACCAAATACCAATAGTAATACAGACTCTGTAGTTGCCGGGCCACAGATGTATGAAATGTTTACCTCTCACCTGCGATGGATAAATGTTGATTATTTTTACGATACCGCTGGTATTGCCCGTTCTGTTACGGCTGCTCACTTACCTTCCAACTATACCAACGCTAATACTTCAACTTTTTTAGTGTTTAAAGATTTACGCTCGGTATTAAAAATGAATGCTGATGTTACTGAAAGAAGATTCATTAGTGGCAAAGTACCTAATGGCAAAGCAGCTACTGTGGTAGCTATTTCCAAACAGGGTAATGATTATTTTTTAGGTAAAACAATTATAACAACTGGTGTAAATG
Organism: Ferruginibacter sp.; assembly: GCA_043769035.1. GTDB lineage: Bacteria > Bacteroidota > Bacteroidia > Chitinophagales > Chitinophagaceae > Ferruginibacter. Next base: position 480 of record JAYVJU010000374.1, on the reverse strand, counting down.
TTAACACCTCCAATGTTCAAAAAGTAATAGTAACCCCCATAAAAACTTCGCTGGCTGATATAAAAGCATTTTTGGCGACCTTATAAACCAAATGGAGACTTGCAAGAAAAAGCGTCCCGGTAAATACGGGACGCTTTTATATACTGAGGGATTAGTGTTTTTAACTTACCAGTGTTCCAACCTGCTCGCCGTTAACCACTCTTAAAAGATTTCCCTTTTTGTTCATATCAAAAACAATGATGGGTAATTTATTTTCCATGCACAAAGTAAAGGCTGTCATATCCATTACTTTCAGGTTTTTTTGTATGCACTCGGTAAAAGAAATGGTTTCGTATTTTGTAGCTGAAGGATCTTTTTCCGGATCGGCGGTATAAATACCATCTACCCGGGTACCTTTTAAAATTACATCCGCCTTAATTTCTATAGCTCTTAAAGAGCCTGCAGTATCAGTAGTAAAATATGGATTTCCGGTTCCGGCAC
>JAYVJU010000373.1:0-27231 GCA_043769035.1 Ferruginibacter sp. | reverse complement strand
AAGTATTCCATCAGCTTGGCAACAATTTTTTCTGCTGTAAATTTTTCTGCCAGTACTAAATTATTCCTGCCCATTTTATCCTGTAATGCTTTATCATTTGCCAGCATACTCATTTGCTGATACAATTGTTGCGGATTTTTCTTTTCAACCCACAGGCAATGTTCCTGTTCTGTAAAGTAATCTGCTGCTGCTCTTATTTTAGTTGTAATAACCGGCTTACCTGCACCAACAGCCTGAAACACCGCCATTGGAAATCCTTCCTGGTGGTAAGTTGGTAAAATAAGTATATCGCAGTTAGCATAATAACTTCTTGTTTCACTCTCGGGAATATGACCCAGCAAACTAATATTCTTTTCAAGACCATATTCATTGATTAACCTGTTAGCCTCTGTAACAAGAGGGCCATCTCCCAGGCAAAACAATTTAAAACTGCCATTAACTTCTTTTAACAATCTGCAGGCCTCAACCAGGTCTATAATACCTTTCTCATGCATAAAGCGGCCAACAAACAAAAGCACGGTTGTCTGTTCTGATAAACCTGCCCTTATTTTAAATTCACTATCCTGCTGATATAAATTTTTATCAATAACATTGGCCGTAACCTGAACCTTATCGGGCGCTACACCAACGCTTAAAAAATTTTCACGCTCTTCATTTGATAATACTAATAACAGACTGGCCTTTTTAAAAATATATTTTTTAAGCAGGTTTGTTTTAGAAAAAACAGCGGTGCTTTCCGAGCCGTGAAATTTTAGTACTATCTTAATTTTTTTATTTTGTGCTTTTAAAATAAAAATAGTGATCGAATCCCTGATTAAAGTTTTAAAATCAAGTGCCGTATTTAAATAAACAATATCGCTTTTCTGAGCGGCGGCCTTTTTTTTAAGATCGAATGCATTTTTCAGCAACAACTTAAAGCTACCCAGCAATCCATTAGCTGCACCCCAATTTCCATAGGCGCAGGCTTCTGTTGCTGCGCCGGCTTTTTGAAATGCATTTATTTCTGCCTGTGCAATTTCTGTATGCGTAGTACCATGTAAGCCAAACAATATTTTCATTAGTGCATTTAAAATTTAATCGCTGCTGCCTCAATGCAAATATCTATTTCTGATTTTGCTTTATAAATGTTATAACCTCTTTTGACTTTTCCAGGTATCCAAATTCTTGCAGTGCAGCCTCTCTGCTTTTTTTACCAACCTGTAAGGCCTGCTCATAATTATCAAAAATATATGCAATTTTTTGTGCAATGGCTTTAGGGTTATTTGGTTCAACAACAAAAAGAGATTCCCCATCAACAAAATAATCTTCTATATCTCCAACCCGTGTTGCAATAATTGGCTTTGCTGTCATGCAATACTCTCCAAGTTTCCATGGAAATCCATGATTGGCAAAAGGACTGTTGGACCTGCACACAAATAAAATATCAGCCAGTGTGTTATAAGATAATAGTTCATCTGAATTTACAAATCCAACCAACTGTATTTTATCTTCCAGGTTATACTCCTTAATATAGTTGCGAACCTTATTCATTAATATTTCACTGGGGCTTTTGCCTGTCATTACAAAAACAGTATCTGGATATTTCTTCACCGTTTCGGCAAATGCTTCAATAAGATAAAAGAGACCATCTTTTTCGGCAAAAGACCCACTGTACACCAACAAACGTTTTCCTTTAAATGTTGCAGCTAATTTTGCTTTTACAATTTCAAAAGACTCCCTGTTAATACTTTTATGACTATCCTCAGATACAAGAATAGGGTTGATTAAAATTTTACTTTCAGGTAAATATTTTAGATAATGCTGTTTAAGCCCCGAAGAAATTACAATAACTCCAGCAGCAAATTTTGGCAAAAGCCTTTCTGATAACTGCTGGCTTTTATAATTAAAATATCCGGCTATGCCGTGATAATCTTCACTTAAAGAAGCCTTTTCTACAAACCAAAAATACGTAGGTATTTTTAGAAGGGCGCAGATGATAATGATAGGGCTATCCCTTAAAATATCAACTATCCCTCCTAATATTACACCATCCAGCTTTTTATTTTTTCTTCTCCTGTAAATTAATGCTGCTGTTTTAAAAACACCAATAAAATTATCGAGAAAACGAAATCCCTTTTTTATTTTTTTACTATCTCTTACAAAATAGTACGGGATGCCATCAAAATGTCCATACTTTTTTTTTCGTACCGATAATGCTTCACGTTTTTTGCCATAAGGAATAATAAGAAAAGCATTTTCATTGTTCTCCTTCAACCCCTGCATAAGCAAACTGACATGTACACTATGGGCACCGCCAAAAGGAAAATCAACAGAATCTACTAACAACAAATTCATTTCCGGTTGATTTTATTTGTTTGCTTTTGAAACCTGTTCTGCTATCCAGTTATAGGTTTTAGTAATACCAACTTTTAAAGGTACTGATGGTGCCCAGTTCAGTTTTTCTTTAATTAATCTATTATCAGAATTTCTTCCTCTAACACCTAAGGGGCCGGGGATGTTGCTGATATTAATTTTCTTTGTAGAAATTTCTGCAACCATTGCCGCAAGATTATTGATGGAGATCATCTCATCTGAACCGACATTTACCGGGCCGCTAAAATCTGAACGGGTTAGCTTTAAAATTCCTTCTACACATTCATCAATGTATAAAAATGAACGGGTTTGTTTTCCGTCACCCCAAACTTCTATAGTACCGCCATCGGTTGCTTCAGCTACTTTTCTGCACAATGCTGCAGGCGATTTTTCTTTACCACCTCTCCATGTACCTTCTGGCCCAAAAATATTATGGAACCTTGCCACACGGGCTTCAATACCATGGTTACGCTGATAAGCTAAAAATAAACGCTCACTGAATAATTTTTCCCAACCGTACTCACTATCGGGGTTAGCAGGGTAAGCAGATTCTTCGCTGCACTTTGGATTATCCGGATCCATTTGGTTATGTTCGGGATACATACATGCCGATGAAGAATAAAAAACTCTTTTAACACCAGCTTTATGCATGGCATCTAAAATATTTAAATTAATAGTAGCAGAATTATGCATTACGTTAGCATCATTATCGCCTGTAAAAATATATCCGGCACCTCCCATATCGGCTGCCAGCTGATACACCTCATCTATCCCCCCCTGCATAACCAGTTTACATAATCCGGCATCGGTTAAATCACCAATGATAAACTCATCTGCGGCTGTTTGCGAAAATTCAGGATGTTTTAAATCCACTCCACGAACAAAAAGGCCTTCTTGTTTTAATTTTCTTACCAAATGGCTGCCTATAAAACCGCCAGCGCCGCATACTAAAGCAAATTTCTTTTTCATAATTTAGTTTTTAAATATAATTTTTACAGTATTTAATACGTTAAAAAAGGGTTTTTATTGCTGATTAATAATATTTTACTTAGTTGATTTTTTTAAACTTAACTTTTAATTGCCGTAATAATTTCCCTGAAATTGTTACGGACTACAACAGAATTAAATTTTGTTTCTGCAATTGAAATAGCATTTGCTGTTATTTGCTTTCTATACTGCTCATCAGTAACCAATTCGTTAATCGCTGCTGCAAGAGCGTCAATACTGTCTTCGGTAATTACTTTAGCCCATTTGCCTCTTATCGCATTTTTTACAAGAGCAGTTTCTGCAGGGCCAAACATTATTACCGGTGTACCACTCACCATATATTCAGGCGCCTTGGTAGGCATAGAGTATTTTATAAATCGTATAGATTCATTGGAAAAATCATAAGGTAAAAAAAGAAAATCTGCTTCTGCAAAAATCCTTGGTAATTCACTATAGGCTACCTGCGGTTTATGCTGTACACATTTGTAATTTTCAACCCACAATGGTTTATCCTTTGTTTGCAAAACGAATTGTATCGATTTATTAAATTGCCTGTTCACTTTATCAATCGCCTGCGCCACAGATTCCAGGGATGATTGTATACCCACTCCAATTCTGCCGGCATATAAAACAGATGGCGTTTCACTCAATTCGTAATTCGTACGTTGGTGGCTTTTCCAAAAATCTATTTCAATAGGATTATGAAAAGTGATGAACTCCCTACCGTACCTGTTTTTATATTCTTCTGCCATTTCATCGCTTATACTTAGTAAAACAGTTGCCCTCGCCAATAAAGCTTTTAACTCTCTGTCAATTTTTTTATGCCAGTAATTTTTAAACGGCCCCTTCTGGCTGATGGTAGAAGGCCAGTCATCCATTACATGATAAACCATTGGCTTCTTCATGTATTCCTGTATCAACCGGCAAAACAAAACACCTTCTCTTGATGATGCCTGAGCGTATATAAAATCCGGGTTATACTCATCAACCCATTTACACAATTTATCTGAGAGTGTAATTTTAGACATGCTATGGAAGAGACCGATATATTCTAAAAACGGGTAAAAATATTTATCAATTATTTTTGTTCTGAATTTTGCTTTGGCTGATACCGGGCCGGATGTATCATTAGTTTTTTTTACTTTAACGCTACCAGATAAAACTTTACGCTGCAAAAGATTAAATGGAAAATTCCATTTGTATTCTTCACTACCAAGTAAATAATAAGTATCACATATATCAGTGTTTAAATTATTAAACATATGATCGGTACATACTACGGCTATTTTATCTTTATCCCAACCACCAAAAAGATTTGCCTGGGTAATACCACCTCCAAAATTGTCGTTAAAGGGTTGGCCAATAATTAAAACTTTAGGCGAAGACATTTTACTTTTTGTGGTTTGGTTTATTGTATCAGGGTTTATTAAGTCTGTTATCATTTATCAAGCAGGTAAGATTTAATAGTACTATCCGACATATTGCCAATTTTTTCAGAATAACAAATTCCTACTGATATCCAAACGAGTAAATAATTCATATTAAAAACTATACCGCCAGCCGGAATTAAATAAACAATCCACAAAAAAATCCACATGGCAGCTGATTTGGATAATACATTTTTCGATTTGAAAAATCCTTTATAAACAGCAGGAATAAACATAAGCAGCAAAAGTGCCAGGCTTATTATACCTCCTTTTAAAATTATTTGTAAGTAACCGGTCTCAATATTATCTCTATACCCCGATCCTTCTGCATCATTTACATTATCTACAACAGGGCAATAATAAGATCCTTTAATTCCCTTACCAATAATCCAGTCGTTTACCGACATATCGTTGTACATATATACCTCAACTCCTGTTCTGGTATCTTCATCTCCTCTGTCTAAAAGAAAATTAAACATTGAAGGAAGTTTAATATTTGACATTGACACAGATCCTACAGCTACTAAAATAACCGAAAGAAAAATGATAAGCATTTTATTTTTAGTGCTGATTACATAGATCATCCCAACACAAAGCAATGAACTTACGCACATAAATATCAACCCCCGCCGTGCTCTGAAAATTGCAAAAAACAATGCCAGCAACATAACTGCTCCGGCAATAATATTTTTCATTCCCAAGCCAAGCATTTGTTTTTTGCCGGCATGATAAAGATAGTTGAGTAATATAAAGCCAACCGGCAATGCCAGCATTATTGTAAAGAGCTCTACCAGGCCCTGACTTAATAAATTCAAACGATCATAATCATGAAGTGTATCATAAAAAACAACAACACTTAGAATAAAAAAAACACAGAGGACTAAAAGAACGTTAAATATTTTTTTATAATGCCCTATATTTTTAGTAAACAATAATACCACAGATGCAAAATAGGGCAGTATACCAAGCGTAACATCGAGAAACATTTTTTTTAGTGACTCCTTGTCGTACTCGGAACCTCTTAAAACAATAGTTACTGAATATAATAGGTTGATGGTAAAAAGTGTTTCAAGGTACTTGCTGTCAAACTTATAACGCATGGCCCCAAATGCACCTATCAGCATTGCGATAAAGCCTAGTATCTGAACAGCCTGGCAATTTGCAGCAGTAAGCCACGGACTTTCAGTTGATGCCAGAACAAAAAACAGGAGGTACACTAAAAAGCCATACCAAAACAAATTGAGGTTGCTTTCCTCTTTTTTGGAAACAGTGTATAAATTCTCCCCGATATAAATATTTTTCTGTATCACAGAATTTTAAAAAATTAGTTTTATTGGGTATTAGCCGGAATGTTCTTTTCTACCGCACATTCCGTTTAAAATGATGCTAGTTCTTTTTAAAAGTCTTTTGTCCCTTTGTATTTATATAATCCAGTAAATACTTACTTAACGCATGGCCTGCTTTTATATGGCCGCTGTTTTTCCAGTGCCCGCCGTCAATAGTTAAATAATCTTCTTTGGTAAACTGGTCAATAGGGTCAATATATTTTAGCGATAGCTCATTTAATATTTTTATGGTGTTCTGGTAATTCACTTCTTTTTTCTTTACATCATCCAGTGAAGGAATTATCAGTACAATCAATTCGGCATTATTTTCTTTCACATAATTATTAAGCTGTTTAAGATATTCTTTTGTAAAGTTGTATTGTTTATCTGCAATCTTGGTTTTGTTACCACTTAACCTGTTACTGATTTTAGTTTTAAGGTCGCCGACAAAAGCAATACACCTGCTTCTGACAAGTATTTTTTGTACAAAATTTAATTCCTCCATCGGGTAGGAACCGGTAGCTTTTTTATAAGCCTCCCTGTTTGATATTTTAACCGGGTTTAAATCCTTATCCAGGTCGTATTGGTTATAGCAGGAAGCAAGTTTGTTAAACACCAACCTGTCGAATGGAAGTATATTATCTCCAAAATCGTTACCTACATAAAAACCCAAAACAACATAATTTGACTTTTGAAGCGGCAGGTATTTTTTTGTTGTAAAGAGTGCATGGTTTGTTCCGGTTGCCGGTATGCCGGTATTCCAGATAATTGCCGGGTGTACTTTATTAATATCGCTTTGCAGCACATCAACATAAGAGTTTCCAATATCTGCAGAGGCACCCCATGTAAAACTATCTCCAGCCACCAGTATTTTTAACGAATCGCTATCAGGCGATATATTGGTAAATTCATCTTTGTCATGATAACCATCATTATTGATCATCATCAGTCTTTTATAATACCATATTTCCCTTAAAAAGTGTACCGAATCTTCCAGGGTAGCCTGGTGAGCAACATACCTTGGTCCATTAAGGGAATCGCAAGTCCACCATTTTGCCTGTGTATATGAAACCCTTTTCATTACATCATACCTGGATTGGTAGTGTGTAAAAGACAAAATAATCTCGGAGATCACGAATATTATTCCAAATAGAAATAACAGTGTAAAGAAAACAAACTTTAGTTTTTTTCCTTTAGAGATATTTTTTTTTTCGCTTAGTTCCGGCATAAAATAACTTTAATCCAGTTTAAATTCTTCTTTCCAGTTAGTATCATTAGCCAGTTGGGTTTGATTTCTTTTATCAAAAACAAAATTACCAACAACTAAAAAATCCATTTCGGTACGCATAAAACAACGGAATGCATCATCAGGCGTACAAACAATAGGTTCGCCTCTTACATTAAAACTAGAGTTTACCAGTAAACCGTAACCGGTTTGGTTTTTAAATTCATTTATTAAATTCCAGTATCGTGGATTGGTTTGTTTACTTACGCTTTGAATCCTGGCTGAGTAATCCACATGAGTTACAGATGGAATATCTGAACGAAGATGATACAGGCGATCCATCATTTCCAGCGAATCGTAGTTTGGCGGTAAAGGCTTAAGATGCTTCTCCTGCACAGGCATTACTATCAGCATGTAAGGTGATGTGCTGTCTAATTTAAAATATTCTTTCACATCTTCTTCTAAAACTGATGGGGCAAAAGGCCTGAACCCTTCCCGGTACTTAATTTTAAGATTCATTTTTTTCTGCATCTCAGGATTTCTTGCGTCGCCCAAAATACTCCTGCCTCCTAAAGCCCTTGGCCCGTATTCCATTCTTCCCTGAAACCAACCTACAACATTACCTTCTGCTAATTCACCAGCTACAACTTTTGTCAGGTCATCAAAGTTTTCATAATATTTATACTGAGCTCCATACTTTCTCACCATGCTCATTATTGCTTTATCGTCATATTCAGGGCCCAGGTAAGCACCTTTCATTGCATCAGCAACATTTTTATTTACTACTCTTTTTTCTCCTTTCCATAAATACCACCCAAGGTATGCAGCACCTAATGCACCACCAGCATCACCAGATGCTGGTTGTATCCAGATGTTTTTAAATACTCCCTCCTCAATAAGTTTTCCGTTTGCCACACAGTTTAATGCAACACCACCAGCCATTACTAAATTGTCGCTGTTGGTTATTTGTTTTGCCGTTTTAGCAAGCTTTATTACAATCTCTTCCGTTATCTGCTGAATGGCTAAAGCCATGTTCATATAATCCTGGCTTATTTCCGACTCAGGATTGCGTGGTGGCAGACCAAATAGTGTTGTCCATTTTGCATTATTGGTCATCTTTAATCCTGTTGCATAATCAAAGTATTTCATGTTCAACAGAATCGATCCGTCATCTCTTACATCTACAAGTTCTTTTAAAGTTTTTTCTTTAAACTCTTTTGTTTGAGGCGAATTAGGATTACCATAAGGAGCCAATCCCATTAATTTATACTCGCCACTGTTTACAGTAAATCCTGTATAATAAGTAAAGGCAGAATATAGTAAACCAATTGAATGAGGGAAGTGTAATTCTTTCAGCATTGTAATGCTGTTTCCTTTACCGTGACCAATTGTAGTTGTAGCCCATTCTCCCACACCATCAACAGTTAATATGGCTGCATCTTCAAATGGTGAAGGATAAAATGCACTGGCACCATGTGATAAGTGATGTTCGGGAAAGAGGATAGGTATTTTAGCGTCGCCGAATTTTTTGAACTCATCCTTAAGCATCTTTTTCATAAAGAGCTTTTCTTTTATCCATACAGGAACCGATGTTAAAAAACTATTTAATCCCTTTGGGGTAAAGGCATGATAAGTTTCAAGTAAGCGCTCAAACTTGATAAATGGTTTATCGTAAAATGAAACAGCAGCCAGGTCATTAAATGTTATGCCAGCTTCGCTCAAAACATATTTTACTGCCTCGTGTGGAAAGGCAGAATCGTGTTTTTTACGGGTAAACCGCTCCTCGTGAGCTGCTGCTACTATTTCACCATCGCAAATGATGGCTGCCGCACTATCATGATAGTAGGCAGAAATTCCTAAAATAAATGTGGCCAATGCTGATTTTTTTATTGAATTAAAAAAGGGTATAAATAAATGGTGCTATGGCTGAACCTGCTGAAAGAACTATTAATACGCCAAATACTAACAGTACTATAATTAATGGCAACAGCCAGAATTTTTTTCTGACTTTTAGAAAGGCCCATAATTCCCGTAAAAATTCCATGGTAAATTTATTTTAAGTTTCTTAATAAGGATTTTTAATATCGTTAGCTGTAAATTCAATATCACGTGTTATCATTACCGAGTCTTTACTCTTTTTAAAACCAGTAAGGTTTAACGAATCTTTCCCCATGGCACGCCTGATCATACCCATCGGCATAAGAAATAAAATATAAACTACAGATAACAGTACTTTCGAAACCACCATTCCCAACAAATTTGTAAGCCCAAGCCAAACCATGGCAAAGGGATAATAAAACATGGGGAATGCCATATTTATTACCAATACAGGTATTGCTATTTTATAATAAATGACATTTTGGGTAAAGTATCCCAGTAAAAGACAGATCAATGTCATAGCCATTCCGGTATCGCTGGCTTCTTTTTTCGAAATCGATTTGGGAAATACTTTTTCTTTAAAAAAATTTATCATGCTGTTTTGCTTGTTTACTGGTTTATTTTTTCAATCGAAGGGATAACGCAAATGTATCATACGATATTGCTTGTATATTACAATTTGTAGTTATACCCCCTTTATCTGCTCAAATAATTCTAAATGCTTTTGTACTATTACCGAAGGCTCAAAATCGGGCAGCCTGTACCCTTTTATTTTATTATTTATACAAAATTTTATGCCTTCTGCAATATCTCCCGAATCTTTATACTTTGCCAGGTAACCGTTTTTTTTGTGGCTGATCATATCCGGAATACCCCCAACTTGAAAGCCAACAACAGGCGTTCCGCAGCTTAAACTTTCCTGAACAGTAGTGGGTAAATTATCAGCCAAAGACGGCACAATAAAAACATCAGCAGCATTATAAACCAATGCGGTTGAATATTCATCCTGCAAAAAACCCATAAATTTTGTTTTAAACGGGATGGATGCTGCAATGTCCTTATCATAACCACTTCCAAAAATCAGTACTGATATGTTTTTAATAGTGTCATCCTGTTTTAAAAGTTCCAGCGCCTTTTGTAAATACACCCAACCTTTATATGGGCTGTTAACAGAAACTGCACCAAAGGCAATGATTGTTTCAGTAACATCAATATTTAAAATTTGCCTGGCTACAGTTTTATCTGCAGGCTTAAAAATAATATTGTCAATTAAATTAGGAATATAAAAGACAGGTTTATTTTTTGTAAGTAATGATTCTTTGGCACAATTATACAGCCATTTACTTGGCGATACAAAATACAGGTTGTTATATTTTGAATACAGCTGCATTTTTTTTCTGAACTCTTTTGCGGACAGATCGTTCTTCTTTACTGCAGGAAACATGGGACAATCATTACATCCTTCTGTCTTATATTTTTCGCAGGTAAAACTATGATGACAGCCTCCTGTTATATTCCACATATCATGTAAGAAAATAATTACCGGTTTATTTAAGCTGGCTATTTGTTTTACACTCCTGAAATTTAAAAGCCCCTTTAAAGCCCAGTGAATATAAATGATGTCTGCATTTTTAACCTCCTCAAGCCTGGCTACATTGTTTCCCAAAACAGGGTAAGAGAATGTACCGAGTTGCTTATTGCATTTCTTTGTAAGGTATGCCTGTATCTTATCTTCTACTCTTGAAATGAGTCTGGCATTTGGGCCAAGATATTTTATACTGGTATTGCCATGCATGCTGTGTTGTAATGATACAATGCAGGATTGTACATCAACATTATTAAAAGCATGTTGAAGCCTTATTGCAGCCCGGCCTGCCGAGTCAATTGAATATTGTATATGTACAACCTTCGTCATGTTTTATCTGTACCAGATTTTTGCAGTTGACTTTTTGTAAAAAATATTATAGAATTGAACCGGTGCTATAATATACCCAAACACATTTGAAACAATTGATGCTATAATTACAGCCGGCACACCCATATTAAAATATTTGATGAGCAACATGGATAAACCAAAGAAGCAGATAGAGCCCCCGATAGCTGCAAAAAACTGGATTTGCAATGCGCCAATTCCATTTATAACACTAACAAAAATACTGGCAAACATAGTTGTTGAAAAAAATACAAGGCACAATAAGGAAATAGTAAAATCAATATGCACCCGGCTATCTCTTATCCATATTTCATACACTTTGCCCGAAAATACAAGCATGATCAATCCTAATACTATAAAGGGAATCAATATTTTCAGGTATTTCTTTACAGCGTTCTTTATCCATTCCGTTTCGCCTGAATTATACGCATCTGTAACACTGCTCCATAATGGAGTAAGCAAAATAGTAAATCCCATTTGTAGCACTGAAAAATATTTAAATGCAATGCTGTAATCGGTAACGGCTGAGGAGCCGATGTAACGGGCTATAAGAAAAAGTGAAGTTTCGAATTGTATAACAGCAGCTATTTGAAGAACAAAAAATTTAGTCCCCAGTTTCATGATATCCTTCGCATACTCTTTTTTAACAAGCTTAAGCGATGGAGTATAGTCTTTAAACCTGGTACTGAAAAAATAAATATTAGCAGCTATTAAAACTAATACCGGTGCAATACCAATTGATAAACCCAGGTTTAACAGTGAGCCCTTAGTGAATTTTGTCATTAAAAAAATCAACAGTAATCCAAGTAACTGACCCAACATATCCAGCAGCGATGCTTTTGCCGGTTGCTGGTCTGCCGTTAAAATAGTACTGATTACCCTGAAAACAAACTGAAAACAGAAATAAGTAAATATCAAGGTTGCCAACAACGATATTTCACTCTCCATTGCTACTGGCAGGTTTAATAGTTTATGCCAGCTTATAAACCGGTTTGCAACCATTAAAATAATCCAGAGCGAAATAAAGATGATACTGATGTAATAATAAGTAGTGCTTATGTATATACGTGCAATAGTCTTGTCGCCTTTAGCTTTAGCTTCGGCAAATTTATTGCGTAAGCCATGGGTAAATCCTATATCAAAAAAAGAAATCCATGCAATCATGGAACTTAGCGTAAGCCAGATTCCATATTGAGATGGATTTATATAATTAATGGTAAGGGGAACAAGAATTAAACCTATAGCAATACTTGCTCCTTTAATGAATAAGGAGCTGATGATATTTTTCTTTGCCTCAAGGCTTCGTTGATGCCCTTTGGTAAAAAAATTTGTTACAAATTGCCATAAGCCTCCAATATGTTTTTTTATCAACATTATTTCCTGTGTTTTTCCGGTAATAAATTACCAGGTGCCGGGTAAGCAAATCAAAACTTTGTAAGCATGGTTTAGCGCCTGTAAAAAATAGCCGCTTTTATTTTCTTATTTATTTTTTTTTAAGTTCGCCACATCACTTGCCACCATCTCCTTAACGAGCCCTGCAAGATCATACTTTGGCGTCCACTTTAATTTTTCTTTTGCTTTTGTTGCGTCGCCTATCAGTAAATCTACTTCTGTAGGCCGGAAATATTCAGGGTCAACAGCTACTATTTCTTTACCTACCGGCAATTGATATGCCGGATTATTGCATGCTGCTACATATCCTTTTTCTTCTACTCCTTCGCCTGTAAATTTTAATTCTATCCCCAGCTCACCAAATGCCAGTTTAACAAAATCCCTTACGCTGGTTGTTGTGCCGGTTGCAATTACAAAATCTTCGGGTTCATCCTGTTGTAAAATCAACCACATTGCTTCTACATAATCTTTTGCATGCCCCCAGTCTCTTTGTGCATTAAGGTTGCCTAAATACAAGGTATTCTTTAAGCCATTAGCAATAGCTGCTACAGCCATTGTAATTTTTCTTGTAACAAAAGTTTCTCCACGTAAAGGGCTTTCGTGGTTAAATAAAATACCGTTACATGCGTACATACCATATGCTTCACGATAGTTTACCACTATCCAGTAGGCATAAAGCTTTGCAACAGCATAAGGACTTCTTGGATAAAACGGGGTTGTTTCTCTTTGCGGTACTTCCTGTACCAATCCGTATAATTCAGATGTAGAGGCCTGGTAGATACGGGTCTTTTTCTCCATTCCTAAAATCCGTAATGCCTCCATTAAACGTAAAGTTCCTACTCCGTCTGCATTAGCAGTATATTCCGGCATATCAAAACTTACTTTTACATGGCTCATTGCTGCCAGGTTATATATTTCGTCTGGTTGTGTTTCCTGTATAATACGAATCAGATTAGTACTATCGGTAAGATCGCCATAATGCAAAGTAAATTTTACATTATTTTCATGACGATCCTGATACAAATGATCAATACGGCTTGTGTTCATTGAAGATGAACGGCGCTTAATTCCATGAACATTATATCCTTTTTCTAAAAGGAGCTCAGCAAGATAAGCTCCATCCTGACCGGTAATACCGGTAATTAATGCGGTTTTCATTGTTTTTATTTTTTGTGGAATACTTCAATCAGGCAAATGTAGGTGCCTGATGTTTAATTAAAAAATCCTGGTAAGCTGTTTTTAGCCCTTCTTTAAGGGTGGTTGTATGGTGCCATCCTAATTGATGTATTTTAGATACATCCAGTAATTTGCGTGGCGTTCCATCTGGTCTTGAAGTATCAAAAACCAGATTGCCTTTATATGCTGTAACCTCTTTAACTATTTCTGCTAATTCTTTGATACTAATATCTGAGCCACAACCAATATTTACAATCTCTTTTTCGTTATAGGTTTCCATTAAAAAAATACAGGCGTCAGCTAAATCATCTGAATATAAAAATTCCCTTCGTGGGTTGCCGGACCCCCAAATAACAACTTCTTCTAATCCCATGGTTTTGGCCTCGTGAAATCTGCGTATTAATGCCGGCAGCACATGAGAGTTTTCAGGATGATAATTATCATTTATACCATAAAGGTTGGTAGGCATAACACTAATGTAGTTAGCCCCATATTGCTCCCTGTAATTTTCGCATAATTTAATACCTGCTATTTTAGCAATAGCATAAGGTTCATTAGTGTATTCCAAAGCCCCGGTTAAAAGGTACTCTTCTTTTATTGGCTGTGGAGCCATTTTTGGGTAGATGCAGGAGCTGCCCAGAAAAAGTAATTTTGTTACTTTGTTGGCAAAAGCGGCATGCACAATATTGGCTACAATTAAGAGGTTATCGTACAAAAAATCGGCTCTGTAAGTATTGTTAGCCACTATGCCTCCAACCTTACCTGCAGCAAGAAAAACGTACTGGGGTTTTTCAGTTTCAAAAAAGTCATTTACAGCCGACTGGTTACGGAGGTCAAGCTCTTTTGATGTTCTGTAAACAAGGTTGGTAAACCCTTTTTGTTCTAATGCTCTTACAATTGCAGAGCCTACTAATCCTTTGTGGCCCGATATGTAAATTTTGTCTGTAAGTTTCATTACGATTTTGCAAATGAATAATTCAATGATGCAGCTCTTTCCCTGCCAAAAACACTGTCTTCTTTAAGAGTGGCAATCATTGCATAACCTAACGAAGGAAGGTTAATTTTTATTGTTTTATTTTTTATTGTAATAAGATTTCCTTCTATTTCGTAAGAGGACTTATATACATTGCGTTCTATAACATTACTGTTAATTTCCAGTTTTTCCAGGCCGATATTCTGGTAATCGCCGGTAAACTCTTTTATAGAACCAACTTCTGCATCGCTTATAACAGCGGGCCTGCCCAGCCAGTGTAAAAGATTAATTACGCCGTCCATCTGCCTTAATAAAACTGTTTCCTGTTCTGTAATATATACAAAAACATACGACTTAAATAAAGGCTTTTGTACTACCTTATTTCTTCTTGAACTTTGTGCATCAGTGCTAACTAACGGAATAAAGTTTTCAATTCTTTTTTTGGTTAACAAAGTGGCAACCTTTTTTTCATGTTGCGGCCTTGTATAAAGAATATACCAATTTTTCTGCATAACAATTTTTTAAAATTAAAAATGTGCAGTTAATCAGATAATGGAACGAAAATTAGTTAGTCAGATATTTGGAATATTCAGTTAGTCAGATAGGAATAGGAGGATTAAAAGTCAGTTAGTCGGATATTTAGAATAATACTTGGATACTTACAAAAGTAAAACAATTTTTTAATTATACAAGGCTTCGCCAATCTCAGTCACTATATAATTATGAATTGAGTACATTAATTTTTCATACGTGTTGGATAATTTTTAATTTATTAAGATGCTTTTTTTGTTTTACTTCCCCGGTCTTTATTACCATACACATAATCATACCCATAACCATAATTGTTTTTAAAAACGCCCCTTGTTTTAACACCGTTAAATACAATTGCAGGGTTTTTTATGGTATTGATATGGTTATTTTCATCAATTCGTTTAACTAATATTTTGGGGGTATAGTTATGCCTGATTACATATAGGGTAGCATCGCACATGCCGGATAATATGTAGGCATCAGTTACCAATACAGCGGGAGATGTATCAATAATAACCATGTCAAAGTTATTATCTAAATAATCAATTAAAGATTTTATTTTCCCATTCGCCAAAAGTTCTGTAGGATTTTCAGGTAAGCCTCCGGCAGAAATGAAATACAGATTTTCAAAAGCATCTATTTTATTGATAATATCCTCCGCCTTTTTTTCGTCTGTCAAAAACTCAGTAACTCCATCTTCAAAATCCACATTTAATTTTTTTGAAAGTGTGGGATTATTCAGATCCAGATCAACAAGCACCACTTTTTTACCTGTAAGAGAAAGGCTTACTGCAAGATTAACCGCTACAAAACTCTTACCTTCCCCTGATATACTGGAGGTTAATAAAAGTTTTTTATGTGATGGGTCAATCCCTAAAAATGACAATGAAATCCTTAGTTTTCTAAACTCCTCTGCAACAAAACTTCTGGTACCCTTTTCTATTACTAAAGAGGTGTTTGTTTTTTCGTAGGCAATTTCCCCAATTATAGGAATCTGGGTCATCTTTTCAATTTCATTACGGTATTTAATTTTACCGGTAAAAGAATCTTTAACTGTTATAAGCCCAACACAAAAGCCCAGTGCCCCCATAATTGCCAGTATATAAATCATCTTCTTATTAGGGCTAACTGGGTATTTACTTGCAAGTGCACTATCTACTATCCTTGTGTTCGACACTACCGATTCAATCGTCATTTCAGCTTCCTGCTTTTTTTGCAGTAAAAACTGGTATTGATTGGCTTTTGTTTGGTGCTCACGGCTTATTTGCAGTAACCGTTGTTCTTTTTGCGGAACTGTTGATAATAAACTATTATATCCTCCGCTAGTAGCAGAAACACTTTGTCTTGATGATATGAGACTTTGTTTCGTATTCTTAATATTTTCTAAAATTGTAGGTTGTAACTTATTGATTTGATCTTCAAGTGCAATCAGAGCCGTATTTTTTTCTCCTACAGTTTGCTTCAAACTCTGATACTCCATCTGCTTTGTACGCAACTGGTTTAACATTGATGTAAGCCCATCATCTAAACCTAAGGTAGATGGTGCCAGCATTTCTCCATTTCCTTTATTTGCAACAGATTGTTCAACCTGGTTAATCATAGATAGCTTCATGTTTAACTCTCCGAGTTTCTGATCATTTTCGCTAACATTTTTTAAATAGTTAATCCCTTGAATGCTAATATCAGCCGCTCCGTTAGACGATTTAAACTGTTGTACTTTTCTTTCTATAGAATCAAGGTCATGCGCTATTCCGTTTAGCTGTTCGTTTACAAATGCCAATGAACTTCGTGCAGATGAGTTTTTTACATTAATTGAAATCTCATCGTAAATAATTATAAGCTGGTTAATAATATTAACAGCCCTTTGTGGTATCGCATCTTTATATACTATTTCAACAATGGCCGACTGTTTATTAGGCACTACCTTAAGGCCATCTAACAAACTGGAAGCAACAACACGTACATCTTCCAGCGAAAAATAAAGCTGGCTTTTTGCCTTGGCTGCGTAGGAGAAATTATACTTGTTGGGTATAAACTTAAGTACCCCATAAGCTGTATTTACAAATTGGTTGATTGGGTATTTGTCAGCGCTATTTAATGTTACCGTCTGGCTGCTTTTATCATATTCAAAGTTTATTTTTTCCACTCCCTGAATTGCAGTTGGGTCTTTTGCCTCAATTAATATTGGTGATAGTGTATAGGCATCACCAGATTTTATCTTACCCTCCTGAGTTACGGGGGCATACAAATAAAGAGCTTTTACTACCTTTTCCATCAATTCCCTTGACTTCAGAACCTCAATTTCGTTTTCAATACTCTTCTTGGCTTCAATCAGGTTTAAAGACTGGGCAAACTTATCTTCCCCTCCTCCTCTGGTATCATCTTTTATTATAATTGTTGCAGAAGCCTGATATAAAGGGGTGGCATAACGCAGGTACACATAAGCCAAGGCTAATGCTATAAGCGCAAACAGTATAAATAAAGGCCAATAAGGCAGATATTTTGATATCATTTGCTGACCCATATTGGAGTCCTTATCTTCCGATGCTATATGTACTCTTTTCTCCATTTATTTTATTTCTAAAATTATTGTATAACCCTGTCCAAAACAAGGACTAATATTGAAAGACTGCTCAATACAACGGGTATAATTTGTTGCGACCTGCTGGTTGTTGCTATTTTGGCCTTATTAGGTTCAACATAAATAACATCATTAGGTTTTAAATAATAGTAAGGCGAGTTTAAGAAATCTAAAGCATTGATATTTATATGCCTTGTTGTTCTTTTTCCCCCTTCTTCTCTTATTAATAGAATGTTATCTCTTTTACCATATATTGTAAGATCTCCTGCAAGGCCTAAGGCTTTAACAAGCGATATCTGCTCACTAGGTACATTAATTACAGAAGGTGTTGTTACTTCTCCCAAAACAGTAACTTCAAAATTAAGGTGCCTTATTTCAACAATTGGCTCTAAAAGCAGTTTTGTTGATAAAATAGCTTTAGTGATATTCTCTTTTAATTGTTTTTTAGTTAAGCCCGCCGCAGGGATACTTCCTAGCGTTGGCAGTACAATATTTCCATCACTGTTAATCAGATAACCTTTTACATTAAGATCGTTGGAATTAAAATCAGCAGATGCCGTTTTACTAAGGCTGGAAATAGTAATATTTAATATATCGTTCTTTTGAAAAGGTGCTTCAATTGTACCAATTGTAGGTGTAAAAGTAGTGTCCTGTTGACTTTGAAAATAAGAAATATTTTTTGTAGTGGTGCAGGATACAAAAAACAGCAAACAAGCCGAAAGAATAACCAAAAAGAATCTAGTTCCCATATTGTGTGATTTAGAGTTAATACTTATAAAATAACTATTGACTTTGGGGGACGTGGCTTTAGCACGAAATATTGAATGATTGCGGTTTTGGCACGGATTACGAATCTAAACTAAGGTAAGCTAATATATCCGAGAGGATGTATCAGGTTGTAAAAATACTATAAAAAACATAATATCAAAATAAATTTACTATTATATTAAAAAAAAGTTTTGATATTAAACAAATACCATATTTCTGTGTCTTGTTTTTAAAATCTGATACCTTTTGGTAAATAAGATCTCATTTTTACTACAGCTTTGCTCTTAATATTTACGCCTATACTATAATCCTACCTTATCGAGAATCTAGTACTGTTATTTAATAGCTATCGGTTAATCTTTTGTATTTTTAAGTTTAACCTAATTTATGAAACAATTTATCCTGCTTATTTTCTTGCTTTCCGGCAATTATTTATTTGCTCAAATAACAATACAAAAAGATATTGAGATTGAGCAAATGGTAAAACAGGTCTCTCAAGACTCCCTTCAATCGTATATAAAAAGGCTTGTAGCCTTTGGTACAAGAAATACTTTAAGTACACAACCTGGTACATCCCGTGGTATTGTTGCAGCTAGAAATTGGGTACTTAGTAAATTTCAAAATTTAGCACAGCAATCAGCCGGCCGGTTAACTACATTTATTGATACTGCCACATTACCACCTGATGGCAGAAGGGTAGATAGAAAAATATTGTTAGGAAATGTAGTGGCAACTTTAAAGGGAACAGACCCTTTAGATAACCGGATATTTATTATAAGCGGCCATTTAGATAATATGCGGAGCAGCCCAACAGATAGTGTTGGTGATGCCCCCGGTGCTAATGATGATGGTAGCGGAACCGCTGCTGTTATTGAATGTGCCAGGGTAATGAGTAAACATTCATTTTCTGCCACCATTGTTTTTGTTGCTGTAAGTGGCGAGGAACAGGGTTTGTTAGGTGCAGTATTTATGAGTGAAAAAGCAAAAAAAGAGAACTGGAATATTGAAGCTGTTTTAAATAATGATATTATGGGCAGTAATAACAGTAATGAAACCAATATTATTGATAATACAAAAATCAGGGTGTTCAGCGAAGGCCTTCCTGCATTTGAAACAGAAAAAAATGCCATTAATATAAGAACACTTGGATTGGAAAACGACGGTAAATCCCGACAACTTGCACGTTATGTAAAAGAAGTTGGCGAACGTTATGTTGACAATCTTCAGGTTGTAATGATATACCGTAATGATCGTTTTTTACGTGGTGGCGATCATACACCATATGTACAAAGAGGATTTGCAGCTGTAAGATTTACAGAAATGAATGAAAATTATACAAGGCAACACCAAAATATACGTACTGAAGATAATATTCATTATGGCGACCTGGAAGAACATATTGACTATGAGTACCTGAGAAAAAATACTGCAATGAACCTGGCAAATCTGGCAAACCTTGCAAAAGCACCAGCAATGCCAGACTCTGTAAAAATGGATGTAAAAAAACTAAGCAACAATACTTATCTGTTTTGGAATAAGCCTAAATCGGGTAATGTAAAAGGCTATTATATTTTATTACGTGAAACTACCAGTGCTGTGTGGCAGAAAAAAATATTTACTACAGCAACAACAATAACATTACCCTATAGCAAAGACAATTATTTTTTTGCAGTACAGTCGGTTAATGAAAGCGGCAATGAAAGCCTGCCAGTTGTACCTGGTGTTGCAGGAAGATAAAATTTAAGAAAGAATTTGTTTGACTTAACTTAAAACAGAAAACAAAAGGTTTTTTACTTTTATAAATAATAAGGCTCCCTAAAAATAGGGAGCCTTGCAAACCAAAACCCTAACAAACTACTTTTTATTTTTTCTTTCAACACTTATTTCGCCGGTAGCTGAACATTTAAGTTTTACTACCTGTTTGTCATTTTCAACAGTTACATAATAACTGGTTTGCCCTTCATAAGTCATTTCCGTAGCTGTTTTAGCTATGGCATACCCGGCATACTTATTTGTAACTGCCATTGAAATATTAAGCGGTAACTGAGTGGTTGCAATAATCCTCGAAACGCCTAACAATTCACCGGTTTCATTGTAAGCCGCACTTACCTCTTTTGCATCTAATTCAAAATTGGCAAAATAAATGTCATTGCTTTTTTCCCAGCTTACATTTAATGCCTTGGTAAAGCTTTTTTCAAATTCGGCTTTTACTTTTGGAGATACTTTTTCGGGGCCACTTGCGGCAAAGGCACTTGTGGCAAACAGCAACAGAGTTGCTGCAAAAACTGTTTGTAACTTTTTCATAACTATACTTTTTAGGTTTTAAAAAAACTGCCTCATGACTGGCAGCGGCTAATGATAAAACAAAAGTAGTTGCAGTATTTATTGTATAAAAGCTATTATTGACCAGCAGCACTATCTAACAGTAAACATAGTATAAACGGCAGGCAATATTAAAAAAATGATTTTATCAGCACCTTGAAAACCTTTATGGCATTGGTTTTCGTGCTTTTCTTAATAAAAATATAAAATTTGTATTGGTTATGTTAAAAAGTAGATACGGTTTATAAAAATCATGGCTTTTTAAAAGGTATCTTTATAATTCAACCGTAGTGCAATGAATTATCTTGCCCATGCATGGCTTTCTTTTAACCACCCACAAATTTTAGTGGGTAACATGATAAGCGATTTTATAAAAGGTAAAAAACAATTCGACTATCCATCCATTATTCACAAGGGAATTCAACTACACAGGGCAATTGATAATTTTACAGATGTGCATGAAGCAACACAACAGTTAAAATTATTTTTTAAACCTCAATACCGGTTATATGCCGGAGCCTTTGCAGATGTAGTTTATGACCATTTTTTAGCCACGGATGAGGGCGAGTTTTTAACTGATGCCGATTTGAACCGTTTTGCCACAACTACTTACCAGGTACTGGAAATAAACTTTACAATACTGCCAGAAGCGTTTCAAAAGATGCTGCCCTATATGAAAGAATATAACTGGTTATATAATTACAGGTATAAGTGGGGCATTGAAAAAAGCTTTGCAGGACTTGCAAGGCGTGCACGTTACCTGCCGGAAACTGCTGTGGCATTTGAACTGTTTAACGAAAATTATGATGCCCTGCAGTTAATATACCAGCAATTTTTTCCCGAAATAAAAAGATTTGCCGCACACCAAATGCAGGAATTATTAAATACCTGATTCCGTTATCTTTGAAAAAAATATTTTATGATCAGATTATTGATACCGCTACTTGTATTTTGTCTTTCTGCAACTGCAATATCTGCCCAAACCAAGTTACCGCCGGTAGATAAATCTCCAATGGACATGAGCTATTATCCAAATGGATACCCGGTATCAAAAATTCAGGATAAACCTACTGACCCATTAGTGGCAAGAGTTATTTACAGCAGGCCGCAAAAAAATGGTAGAACAGTTTTTGGCGACCTGATAGAGTATGGCAAAGTATGGCGGCTTGGTGCAAATGAAGCTACCGAAATAGAATTTTATCAAAATGTAAAAATCAGTACAACTAAAATTAAAAAGGGACGGTACACTATGTATTGCATTCCATATGCAGATAAATGGACTTTCATTCTTAATAAGGAAACAGATACCTGGGGTTCATTTAAATACGATATGAAAAAAGATGTCGTAAGAATGGATGTTCCCGTACAAAAGCAAACTGAAATAACAGAATCCTTTACCATGGCTTTTGAAAAAACAGTAACTGGCGCTTCTTTATTAGTTGCATGGGACGATGTGAAAATAAGTTTACCTGTTGTTTTTTAATTTGTATTTATAAATGTTGATCAATAAAAAAGTATCCAGGGGCGTCATTTACATTATTACGTTATGCTGTTTTAATGCATGTAAGCCAATTAGTAATAACAATGCTGAAATAAGAAAACCTGTAATTGAAGCTGCTAATCCTTATGCTGCCGTTGATAAGTCTGTAATGGACATCAGTTATTTTCCGGTAAATTATCCTCTGCTTAAAATGAACGGCACTGACAGTAATGGTTTAGCTGCAAGGTTGATTTACAGCAGGCCGCAAAAAAATGGCAGAACAGTTTTTGGTAACGATAAATGCATACAACAATATGGAACCTACTGGCGCCTGGGCGCAAATGAGGCAAGCGAAATTGAATTTTTTAAGCCTGTAAATATTAAGGGGCAAAAGATTTCTAAAGGCCGCTATATTATTTACTGCATCCCCTACGAAACCACCTGGATAATTACGCTTAACAGCAATCTTTTTTCATGGGGTTTACATCCCGATACATCAAAAGATATTGCTAAAATAGAAATACCTGTACTTAAAACAGATAAAAGCATTGAAGTATTTACGATGGTATTTCAACCAACTGCAACTGGCGCAGGTTTATTTATGGCCTGGGATAATGTAACCGCTGTTTTACCAATCACATTCGATTAAGCCGCCAAATATTTCCTGTTTTTCATCGGGCTGCCCTCAATATTTTTATTGATATTTACAATATGTGCGGAATTGCCGGAATATTATCAACCTCTTTAGAACCCATAGCTGAAGGTCATTTAAAAAAAATGATCAATGCAATTGCACACCGTGGGCCCGATGGTGAAGGGATATGGAGCAATGAAAACAAAAACGTGTTATTGAGCCATCGCCGCCTTTCTATTATAGACCTTAGCGAAAATGCTGCCCAGCCAATGCGATATTTAAACCGGTACACCATTGTACATAACGGCGAAATTTATAATTATATTGAACTAAGAGAGTTTTTAACAGATAAAGGGTATAGTTTTCAATCGCAGTCTGATACAGAAATAATTTTAGCCGCTTATGACTTTTGGAAAGAGGAATGCCTGAAATATTTTGACGGCATGTTTGCCTTTGCCGTTTGGGATGAAAAGGAACAACAGCTTTTTGCAGCAAGGGATCGCTTTGGAGAAAAACCATTTTATTATTACGAGGATGACCGGTACCTGGTTTTTGCTAGCGAAATGAAAGCGCTGTGGGCTGCAGGCGTGGAAAAAAGTATTGATGAAAAAATGATGCTGAATTATCTTACCCTTGGATATGTGCAAAATGCTGCTGATAAAGAACAAACTTTTTTTAACAATATTTATTCCTTACCACCTGCCCATTATTTTAAATACAAACCCTCTGGTCATAGATTGGTTGTAAAAAAATACTGGCGGCTTGATAAAGAGATCAGGATTGCAACTACGGCAGAAGAGGCCATTGAAAAATTTAATGCATTATTTACTGCAGCTGTAAAAAGAAGATTGAGGAGCGATGTAACAGTGGGTACCAGCTTAAGTGGCGGGCTCGACAGTTCTTCCATTGTATCAACAATGCAGGCATTAAAAACCAATGGAGCTGAATTAAAAACATTCTCTGCTGTTTTTCCCGGTTTTGAAAAAGATGAATCTACGTATATAAATCTTATAACAGGCAAAACAGGTATTCATAACTTTAAAACACAACCGGCTGCAGATGGTTTAATTAAAGATTTTGAAACACTTTGTTATCACCAGGAAGAACCCTTTTCATCATCAAGTATTTATGCCCAGTTTAAAGTTTTTGAATTGGCCAAACAACAGCAGGTAAAGGTTTTACTTGATGGGCAGGGTGCCGATGAAACACTGGCAGGTTATCATAAATATATTCACTGGTATTTGCAGGAAGTATTAAG
Organism: Ferruginibacter sp.; assembly: GCA_043769035.1. Classification (GTDB taxonomy): domain Bacteria; phylum Bacteroidota; class Bacteroidia; order Chitinophagales; family Chitinophagaceae; genus Ferruginibacter. The sequence goes on along the minus strand of JAYVJU010000373.1, from coordinate 2,989 downwards.
CCGGCATAAATTAGGAGCCACACAAAAAGAAATAATTGCTTTAAAGAAAAATAACATCCCGTTCAATTGGAATATTAAAAATTATTTTGCTGCTTTTCTTCCCATGCATGCAGCCATGCAATTAGAGAAAAATGAATACCATAGAATTATTCACCAGCCTGATATTGCTCCCGAATTTTTAAAATTACAAAGAGGCCGGGAATGGGAAGGCATTCACAAACCTGTTGTTACCAAGCTTAACGATATTCTGCACTTCAACACCATAGAATTTGGCCTGGAAGAATTGCTGCGGTATGCAGATAGAAACAGCATGGCGCATGGCATAGAAGTTCGCCTCCCTTTTTTAGACCATACACTTGTTGAATTTATTTTTTCGTTACCTTCTAATTTAAAAATACTTGAAGGCTGGACAAAATGGTTATTAAGAAAAGCAATGGATAAAAAATTACCCGATGAAATTGTTTGGCGTAAAGACAAAGTAGGGTACGAGCCTCCGCAACAACAATGGATGGAAAACAAAACACTACAGGAATATATGCATGAAGCCAAAAGAAAATTAGTGAACGAAAAAATTCTTTCCCAAAAAGTACTGGATAAAAAAATTGACCCCAAAGCTGCTCATGCCGATAATAATTACGCCTGGCGGTATTTATGTGCTGCACAATTGTATTAAACAGCATTAAAAAATATTTTCTCACCTTTACTCCCTAATAATTGATCATACAATGAAACTTGCCACAAAATTAATACATGCCGGTGCCGCACCCGACCCAAGCACCGGAGCTATAATGACGCCTATTTATCAAACCTCTACTTATGTACAGGAAGCACCGGGAATAAATAAAGGTTATGAATATGCCCGTAGCCAAAACCCCACCCGAAAAGCGCTTGAAGATGCCCTTGCAATTATTGAAAATGGTAAATATGCTTTAGCATTCAGCAGTGGCGTTGCAGCAACTGACAGTGTAATAAAATTATTAAACCCCGGCGATGAAGTAATTGCAGCCAGCGATATGTATGGTGGAAGTTATCGCCTGTTTACCAAAGTATGGGAACGCTATGGCATAAAATTTATTTATGTGGATACTACTGATGCTGCTAATGTACAGGCAGCAGTAACTGCCAATACAAAATTAATTTGGGTAGAAACGCCAACTAATCCATTAATGAACATTACCGATATTGAAGCTATTGCTGCAATATCCAAAAAGGCAGGTGCTTTGCTTTGTGTTGACAATACTTTTGCATCGCCCTATTTACAAAACCCCTTAGACTGGGGAGCTGATATTGTAATGCACAGCGCTACAAAATATTTAGGTGGCCATAGCGATGTAATACAGGGTTGTTTGATGATGAATGACACTGCACTAAGAGAAAAATTATACTTCATACAAAAAAGTTGTGGTGCAGTACCAGGCCCACAGGATTGTTTTTTGGTATTGAGAGGTATAAAAACTTTAGGTGTACGCATGAAAGCGCATTGTGAAAATGGTGAAAAGATTGCATACTGGTTGCGCAAGCATCCTAAAATTGCAAAAGTGTATTGGCCGGGCTTTGAAGACAACGCCGGTTATGCCGTTGCAAAAAAACAAATGACAAATTTTGGAGGTATGATAAGTTTTGAATTAAAAGATGGCAGCGAAGCTGAAGTAAAAAGGGTTTTATCTTCTACCCATTTATTTTCTCTTGCAGAAAGCCTGGGCGGTGTGGAAAGTTTAATTAATCATCCTGCAAGTATGACGCATGCAAGCATACCACGTGAAGAAAGAATTAAAAACGGGTTGAGCGATGGGTTGATACGTTTAAGTGTTGGTATTGAAGATACAGATGATTTGATAGAAGATTTAAGTAAGGCAATAGGGTAATAAAATGAAGCTATTATATTACCTGTACTACAAAGTGTACAAAACATACAATAGAATTAACAAGGTAGTAAAGTTATACTGGGGACCAAGAAATCATGCTGACAATTTTGTTACCATGTTTCTATTCAGCATTCCTTTGTGGGTAACTATAAAATTAAATTTGTGGGATACAACAATGGGAATACAGTTTGTTCTTGCATTGGTAGCTGTATTTACACTCATAGGTTTAGGGATTTTTGTTGAAAAAAAGATAAGGGCAAAAGCCATTGGGCTTTACATGAACGAATCAAGAGAGCAAAGTATAGTTGGTGCGCTATTAGTAAATGTGTTTATCATTGTTTATTTCTTTTTATGGTTCTATTTACTTAAATGATCAAAATTAATCTCAAAGAATTTCTGGATAGCAAGGTTGATTATTACAATCAACCTTCTTTTATTAAAGCCGACCCTATTTGCATTCCACACGGGTTTACAAAAAAACAGGATATAGAAATTGCAGGATTCTTTGCCGCCATATTTGCCTGGGGCAACCGTACAACTATTATTAATAAGAGTAAAGAGTTGCTTGGGCTACTGCATAATTCGCCACATGATTTTATACTGCAGCACAACAGCAAAGATTTAAAAAAGCTGGAAGGTTTTAAACACCGCACTTTTAACACTACCGACCTTTTATATTGCATTGAATTTTTAAAATACCATTATTGCCGGAATGATTCGCTTGAAACTGCCTTTACAAAAGGATTGCATAAAAAAGATGGGACTATTGAAAACGGGCTGAAGGAATTTTATAATTATTTCATTTCTTTACCTCACATACCGGAAAGAACAAAAAAGCACATAGCATCTCCCGAAAAAAAATCTTCCTGTAAAAGATTAAATATGTATTTACGCTGGATGGTGCGTAATGATAATAAAGGAGTGGATTTTGGCATCTGGAAAAATATCAGCCCTGCACAACTGGTTATACCCATTGATGTACATGTGGCAAGAGTGGCCAAACGGCTTAACCTGTTACAAAACAATAAAACTGATTGGCAGGCCGCTTTGGAATTAACCGCTTATTTACGAACTTTAGATAAGCATGACCCGGTTAAATATGATTTTGCATTATTCAGCCTGGG
>JAYVJU010000372.1:0-17739 GCA_043769035.1 Ferruginibacter sp. | reverse complement strand
CTGGCTGGATATTTACATTTGCTCATCAGGCCACATGGGCACAGGCACAAGAAAAAATAAATTATACCTCAATAATGGTTTTTCCCCCTCTCCAAATGGTGAGGAGCGGGGTGAGGTTACATTTACAGAAGCAGCTGCAAAATTTGGCCTCGATATTTCAGCATATACTACCCAGGTAAGTTTTTTTGATTACGATATGGATGGAGATTTAGATTGTTTTATGATCAACAACAGCCCGGTCCCGATTAACCAGCTGGATTTTGCCAACAGGAGGGATATGCCGGATAGTTTATGGAAAATTCCTGACATGATTAAAGGCGGCGGCGATCATTTGTATAAAAATGATAACGGTTTTTTTAAAGAAGTTACTACACAGGCAGGAATCCACGGTGGGCTGATAAGTTTTGGGCTTGGCGTTTCTGTTAGTGATATTAATAGCGATGGCTGGCCCGATGTTTTTGTCTCCAACGACAGCTACGAAAGAGACTATTTATATATCAATCAAAAAAACGGCACTTTTAAAGATGAGATGGAACAATGGTTTCAGCATAGCAGTTTTTCCTCAATGGGTGCCGATATTGCTGATATTAATAATGATGGCTATCTCGATTTATTTACTACCGATATGCTACCCGGCGATGATTACAGGTTAAAAACTGTCGGGTCATTTGATAATATCAGTTTGTTCAATACTAAATTAAAATCCGGCTTTTATTACCAATACACCAAAAACTGTTTACAGTTAAATAATAAAGATGGAAAGTTTGTTGATATAGCAAGGTATAGCGGTGTTGCAGCAACCGACTGGAGCTGGGGCGCTTTAATATTTGATATGGATAACGATGGCTGGAATGATTTATACGTTTGTAATGGTGTGGCAAAAGATGTAACCAACCTTGACTTTATGGATTTTTTTGCAAACGACATAAATCAAAAAATGGTGCTTACCGGCAAAAAAGAATCGGTTGATAAAATTTTAAAGGAGATACCTTTAACACCCTTGCCTAATAAAGTTTACCGTAACGATAAAAATTTAAAATTTACAGATATAGGTAACGAATGGGGGTTTGCACAACCTACATTTTCAACCGGTGCTGCTTATGCTGATTTGGATAATGATGGTGATCTGGATTTGATAGTATGTAATCAAAATCAACCGGCCTATATTTATAAAAACAAATCGAGAGAACTTAATAAAAATAATTACATCGGATTTTCTTTAAAAGGCGCAGTAAAAAATCCTTTTGCTATTGGCAGTAAAGTGCAGTTATTTACCGGAGGCCAGGTACTTACACAGGAATTAATTCCCAGCAGGGGTTTTCAATCATCAGTTGATTATAAATTGGTTTTTGGTTTGGGTAATGCTGCAAAAATTGATTCTGTAATAATTACCTGGCCAAACAGCAACACCACCACAATTAATTTGCCTGAAATAAATAAACTGCACCAGTTAAACCAAACACAGGTACAAACTATTCCCAAACAGGTAAAGGCTGAACCAATAGTTGCAACTATTTTTTCAAAGCAGGAAAGCAGTTTTGAAAAACACGAGGAGAATGAGTATGTAGATTTTTATAATGAACGGTTAACACCAAGAATTTTTTCGAGAGAAGGGCCAAAAGCTGCAACTGCAGATGTGAACGGGGATGGTCTTACAGATATTTACATTGGCGGTGCCGAAGGAAAAATAGGTCAGCTTTATTTACAACGGACTAATGGTACATTTATAAAAAAAGAAGAGGATGTTTTTAAACGTTTTTTTCAATTTGAAGATGTAGCCGTTTTGTTTTTTGATTACGATAAGGATACCGATATGGATTTGCTTGTTTGCCCTGGTGGTAACAATCACCTAATGAATAGTGTGGAGCTGCAGCTGCGTTTATTTAATAATGATGGTAAAGGAAATTTTACGCTGGATACTAAGGCTTTTGCAAATATGAGTATGAATATTGCAGTAGCAATTGCCAATGATTTTAATAACGATGGCTTTCCTGATCTTTTTATTGGTGCAAGAAGTTACCCCGGTATTTATGGTAAAGATCCGCAAAGTTATTTATTGGTAAATGATGGTAAGGGACATTTTACAGATATTGCCCAAACAAAAAATCCTGATATTGCTGCAATAGGAATGGTAACAGGTGCAGTGTGGGAAGATGTAGCAGGGGATAAACAAAAAGAATTAATTATTGTTGGAGAATGGATGGCACCAAGGATTTTTTCTTTTAATAAGGACAGGTTTAGTGAAGTGAAAACAAATATCAGCAATAAATTTGGTTGGTGGCAAACTGTTGCTGTTGCAGATGTAAATAATGATGGCAGGCAGGATTTGATTTTAGGAAACATCGGTGAGAATTTTTACCTCTGCCCTACGGCAGACAGTCCGTCAAAATTGTGGATGAATGATTATGATAAAAATGGCGACCTGGATAAAATAATGACCTATACCATTAACGGAAAGGATATGCCTGTGTTTTTAAAACGTGATGTACAGGACCAGTTGCCGGTATTAAAAAAAGAAAATTTAAAACATAGCGATTATGCTAACAAAACTGTACAAAATTTGTTTTCAAATGAAATGATCAGTACGTCTGTTGTAAAGCAATTTAATTATGCACCATCCTGCATAGCAATTAATGAAGGTAATGGTAAGTTTAGTTTAAAAGAATTACCGGTAATGACACAACTTTCCTGCATCAATGCTATACAGCCCATTGACGTAAATGGGGATGGTTTTATTGATTTGGTAACAGGCGGAAATCAATCAGGCTTACTGCCACAATTTGAAAAATTAGACGCAAGTTTTGGCGATGTTTTAATTAATAATGGTAAAGGAGAGTTTACCTGGCAGGAATCGAAAAAGACAGGATTAAATTTAAGAGGAGAGCTAAGAGATATTGTAACGATTAAAAATACAACAGGTACTTACCTGCTGTTTTTACAAAACAATGAATTTCCGTTCTTGTATAAATTAAACGATAACTCAAAAAAGAAATAGTGCCTGAAATTTGTTTGCAGTGTAAAAGTATAAAGTGAAAAAGTATCAACTTAATATAATCATAATTGTAACCCTGGTTATTCTTTCCTGTAAAGAAAAGAATACTGCTCATCCTTTATTTGAGCTGGTGAATAACTCCGGAATAAGTTTTGTTAATACCATTAAGGATAATGACAGCATTAACATTCTTAATTACAGAAATTTTTATAATGGCGGCGGAGTAGCAACTGGTGATATTAATAATGATGGGCTGGCAGATATTTTTTTTACAGCCAACCAGGGTAGTAATAAACTTTACTTAAATAAAGGCAACTTAAAGTTTGAAGATATTAGTGCTAAAGCCGGGTTTGCGTATAAACTACAGTTTAGTACAGGAGTTGTAATGGCAGATATTAATGCAGACGGCTGGCTGGATATTTTTGTATGTAATGCCGGCAGTATGCATAATGCTGCACTACGCAGTAATCAACTGTTTATAAATAACCATGACCTTACTTTCACAGAAAGTGCCGCAAAATATGGTCTTAATGATTCTGGCTATACCACACAGGTAAGTTTTTTTGATTATGATATGGATGGTGACCTGGATATGTTTAAAATTGATAACAGCCCGGTGCCGGTAAACAGTTTGGGTTATCCAAAACAACGTGATGTATTTGCAGACAAATGGAATGTGGCAGATTATTTAAAAGGCGGCGGCGATCATTTATACAGAAATGATAATGGTTATTTTACAGAAGTTACACAGCAGGCTGGCATACATGGTACATTAATGAGTTTTGGGCTTGGCGTAACCGTTGGTGATGTAAATGGAGATTATTACCCGGATGTTTTTGTATCTAACGACTTTTTTGAACGGGATTATTTATACATCAATCAAAAAAACGGGACATTTAAAGATGAGCTGGAGCAAAGGGTGCAACATAATAGTTATGCCTCCATGGGGGCCGATTTTGGAGATATAAATAATGATGGAGCTTCTGAAATATTTACCACCGATATGTTGCCTGCCGATGATTACCGCCTTAAAACAACTTTGAGCTTTGATGATATTGATCAATACAGGTTAAAAGAACGGAATGGATTTTTCCATCAGTTTTTACAGAATACATTACAACTGAATGATGGTAAAGGAAATTTTAAAGACATTGCTAATTACAGCGGCGTTAATGCAAGCGAATGGAGCTGGGGCGCATTAATGTTTGATGCAGATAATGACGGGTTAAATGACCTGTATGTTTGTAATGGTATTTACCGGGATCTTACCAATCAGGATTTTTTAAGTTTTGATGCCAATGAAATAAAAGAGAAAATGAAAGTAACCGGCGAGAAAAAACTTTCGGATCTGGTAAGCAGGATACCTTCTATTGCAGTACCCAATAAAATGTACCGCAATCTGGGCAAGCTTAAATTTTCTGATGAAGGGATGAACTGGGGGTTTACAGAAAATTCATTTTCCAATGGTGCCGCTTATGCCGATTTGGATAATGACGGCGACCTGGACCTTGTAGTAAATAATGTAAACGAGCCTTCTTTTCTTTTTAAAAATAACAGCAGAGAACAAAATAAAAACAATTTTGTTGGCATCGTATTAAAAGGGAAAGATAAAAATCTATTTGCTGTCGGCAGTAAAATACTCCTGTACAAAGGCAACGAAATATTAAGCAGGGAAGTAATGCCAGGCAGGGGCTTTCAATCATCTGTTGATTATAAACAAAATATTGGAATTGGTAATGCTGTACAAATTGACTCCATAATTATTATTTGGCCAGATCTTGCCTATACCAAAATAATTAACCCTGCAATTAATCAATATCTTTCTTATATACAGCCTAAGGACGGCACAAAAATTAAACCAACACCAGAAATTGTAACTCCGCCATTATTTGAAAAAGTACAAAACAATTTTAATAAACATATTGATGATGATGTAACGGATTTTTATGCAGAACGTGGGATACCAAAAATGTTATCTCATGACGGGCCTAAAGCTGCTGTTGCAGATATAAACGGCGATGGTTTGGATGATATTTATATTGGCGGAACAGTTGCCGGGCAGGGACAAATGTACATTCAAACTGCAGCAGGTACATTTATAAAAAAAGAACAGGCGGTATTTAAACAGTACACTGGTTTTGTTGACGGTGCTGTTTTGTTTTTTGATTGTGATAAAGATGGCGATAATGATCTGTTGCTATGCTCTGGAGGAAATGCTGCATTACCTTTAAGCAGGGAGTTGCAGCACCGCTTATTTATAAATGACGGCAAAGGAAATTTACAAATTTCCACTAAGGCTTTTCCTGCCAATAAGGATAATATTAGCACAGCTGTTGCCAATGATTTTGATGGAGATGGAGATATGGATATTTTTGTTGGTGCAGGTTGTGTTACAGCGGTATATGGGATGATACCATTAAGTCATATTTATATAAATGATGGCAATGGTAATTTTACCGATATGCCTGCAGACAGGTGTAAAGGTATTACAGATGCAGGAATGGTTACTGCGGCAACATGGGCCGATATTGATGGAGATAAAAAAAGCGAATTGATTATAGTTGGGGAATGGATGAGCCCTAAAATATTTAAATATAATAACAACTCTTTTACAGCATTGCAAAATAACTTTACCGATAAAATGGGCTGGTGGCAAACTGTTGCAGCTGCCGATTTAAATGGAGATGGCAAACAGGATTTAATATTGGGAAACCTGGGAGAAAATTTTTACCTGAAACCCGGGAAAGAAACCCCGGTGAAATTATTTTTAAACGACTTTGATAATAATGGCCAACTTGATAAAATTATTACCCGTACTATTGATGGAAAAGATAAACCGGTATTTATGAAAGGTGAACTTGAAGGCCAGTTGCCTATGCTAAAAAAACAAAATCTGCATAATGTTGACTATGCAAAAAAATCGGTTCAGGAATTATTCAGTGCAGCGCAAATGGAAAAAGTTTTAATAAAACAGGTTAATTATTCATCTTCATGCATTGCATATAATACCGGCAATGGCAATTTTACAGTAAAGGCTTTTCCGCCTGGCATTCAGTTATCATCAGCAAAAACTATATTACCGCTTGATGTTAATGCCGATGGCATTGTTGATTTGGTATTAGGAGGTAATGAATTTGGTTTTCAGCCACAGCTGGGCAGGCTGGATGCAAGCCCTGGCGATGTGTTGTTAAATGATGGTAAAGGTAATTTTGCGATACTTAACCCGGCGGCATCGGGTATTAACCTGCAAGGCCAGGTAAGGGATATTTGTTTGATAAAAAGTAAAGAGGGGATAAATATTTTGTTTTTACAAAATAATGAGTACCCGGTTCTTTATAAAATAAAAAAGGTGAAAAAGACAAATTGATTATTTGATGACTAAAATTGCTCAACATATTTTTTATTTCCTGTTAGTCTGTATTTGTTTTTTTATAAGTTCATGTAAAAACGAAAATAAGACTGCTACACCGGTTTTATTTGAAGTGCTTAAAGAAGATGCTACAGGTTTACATTTTAATAATAGATTAACCCCTGCAGAAAATTTCAACATGTTTAATTACATGTATTTTTATAACGGAGCAGGAGTGGGTACAGGCGATTTTAATAATGATGGATTAGCAGATTTATTCTTTGCATCAAACCAGGGGGATAATAAATTGTATCTTAACGAAGGTAAGCTGCATTTTAAAGATGCGACTGCAGCAGCAAATGTACCTCAAGATAAAGGCTGGTCAACCGGGGTATCGGTTATTGATATTAACAATGATGGGTTGTTAGATATTTATATCTGTAAAGTGGGTAACTATCTTACCTTAAAAAGTAAAAACCAATTACTTATTTGTAAAGGAATCAAAAGCGGCACACCTTATTACCAGGATGAAGCACAACAATACGGGTTGGATTTTTCAGGCTTTAGTACACAGGCAGCTTTTTTTGATTACGATATGGATGGAGATCTGGATATGTATTTATTAAATCACTCCATTCATCAAAGCAGTTCATTTGCGCCACGAAAAAATTTTAGTGATACATACAGCACACTTTCCGGCGACCGATTATTCCGGAATGAAGGCAGTCATTTTACTGATGTAACCAAACAGAGTAAAATAAACAGTTCCGAAATTGGATATGGCCTGGGTATTGCAGTTAGCGATATTAATTTAGATGGATGGCCGGACCTTTACATAGGAAACGATTTTCATGAAAATGATTACCTGTACATCAATCAAAAAAATGGAACATTTACCGATGAGAATAATCAAAGATTAATGCACACCAGTAAATTTACAATGGGGGTTGATATTGCCGATGTAAATAATGATGGTTACCCCGAAATTATTTCTACTGATATGCTGGCAGCCGATCCTTATATTTTAAAAAGGTCTTTAGGCGACGATGATTACGATGTGTTCTTCAGTAAAATCGCTTCGGGATACAATTATCAATATTCAAGAAATAACCTGCAATACAATAAAAAAAATGGCATGTTCAGCGAAGCTGGCCTTTATGCAGGCATTGGAGCAACCGACTGGAGCTGGGCGCCACTATGGATGGATTTTGATAATGATGGACTGAAAGATTTATTTATTGCCAATGGTATTCCCAAACGCTTAAATGATATGGACTATATCAATTTCATTTACAATAATGAAATGCAGCAGCGGCTGCAGAACAATGATCTGCAGAATAAGGATATGGCGCTGATGAATAAATTTCCTGAAATAAAAATACCTAATAAGTTTTATCATAATAACAGCAATATGCAGTTTACCGATATGGAAGCTGCAATAAAAAACAATGCTCCCACTTATTCAAATGGAGCCGTATATGCCGATTTTGACAATGATGGGGATCTGGATGTCGTGGTTAATAATACTAATGATGCCGCATTGTTGTACGAGAATAAAGCTGCCAAAAAAGGGAGTAAAAATTTTGTAACAATAAAACTAACAGGTACTGATAAAAATAAAAATGCTGTCGGGGCAAAAGTAATTTTATTTGCAGGAGATAAGATTGAAACATATGAAAAGAACCCGGTGAAAGGCTTTATGTCATCCATGGAAGTGCCTTTGCAGGTTGGTATTGGAAAAATAAAAATCGATTCGGCGTTTATAATATGGCCCGACAATAGTTTTGAAAAAGTTGGAATCGATACTTTAGTGCAACATCTTACGGCTGTTTATAAAAAAGACCTTCCTTTTTTTAATTACGATATTATTACATCTTTTAATAAAAACACTGTCAATACAGTAATTGATATAACTAAACAGACTGGCTTAACATATTTGCATAAGGAGAATACTTTTAATGAATTTGACCGGGAGTCTTTACTGCCGCACATGGTGTCAACGGAGGGACCTGCATTGGCAGTAGCGGATATTAATAAAGACGGATTAGACGATGTGTTTATTGGCGCATCCAAAACTTTTCACAATGCAATTTTTTTACAGCAGCCAGATGGAAAATTTATTAAAACAGCGCAGCCTGAATTGTTTAAAGACAGCATGTATGAAGATGTGGACGCAACCTGGGTAGATATTAATAACGACGGTAATATCGATTTAATAATTGCAACAGGCGGTAATGAATATTATGGTAAGGACGAACATTTATTGCCACGGATTTATTTAAATGACGGAAAAGCAAATTTCACAAAACTGCAAAATGCCTTTAGTGACGGCTATGTAACAGCATCTTGTATTGCAGCAGATGATTTTAATGGGGATGGATTTATTGATTTGTTTTTAGGAGGAAGAACAGTGCCCTGGAACTTTGGTGAAATTCCACGATCCTGGTTATTACAAAATAATGGGACAGGAAAATTTACAGATGTTACTGATAAATATGCACAGGGACTCTCAAAACCAGGCATGGTTACTAATGCTGTTTGGGTTGATATTGATAAGGATAAGGATAAAGATTTGATAGTAAGTTGCGAATGGGGTGGCATTACCGCTTTTATAAATACAAGGGGAAATTTTACAGAAAAACAATTAACAGATAAAAATGGCTGGTGGAATTTTGTTTTGCCGGTAGATGCTGATAATGATGGCGACATTGATTTAATTGCCGGAAATCTTGGGCTTAACAGCAGGCTGCAGGCTTCCAAAGAAGAGCCGGTACGCTTGTACTTTAATGATTTTGATGATAATGGAAAACATGAGCAGGTGCTTACCTATTACCTGCAGCATAAGGAAATAACATTTTCTAATAAAGGCGAATTAGAAAAGCAAATGCCTGTTTTAAAGAAAAAATATATTTACGCAGCAGATTTTGCAAAAGCTTCTTTCAGTGATATTTTTTCTGCAGCAAAAATTAATACCTCTGTTATCTCAACCGCAGATTATTTTGCCAATGCAATATTGATCAATAACGGCAATTTAGATTTTACCACACAAGCTTTGCCCTGGCAGGCACAATTAACATCTTACCGTGATGCGTCGGTTGTAGATGCTAATAATGATAATTTACCCGATATTTTTTTAGCGGGCAACTATTATGGTAACAATATACATAATGGCAGGTACGATGGTGATTACGGCACTGTTTTAATTAATATGGGTAAAGGCCAATTTAGCTGCCAAAATTTAAACGGCTTAATTTTAAAAAGCGAAGCAAGACATATAAGGCCAATAAAAATTGCTAGTCAACAGGCTTATGTTGTTGCTAAAAATAATGATAGTGCAACAGTGATAAAATTTACAAAAAAATAAATTTTACATAACAGGGCAATACACTTTAGTAACCCATTTACTGCTGTCGGGTTCCTTTGTTCTGTCAGTAATTAAAGAAAAGAAGGGTATGGCTGGTGCCACTCGCTGGTAATCTAATGAGTATTTTATTATTTGCTCAAAAGCTGCTGTAGTGGTTGCTGTACCACCTTTAACCTGGGCCACTAAAATATTACCATCGGCAAGCATTCTTTTTTGAGCTATATCTCCTGCGCCGGGCAAAGCTTTACTTATAGGTAATGCCACACGTACATTAAAAGTAATGCTGTCATTGGTATCTACATTAAGCATGGGAAACCCGGTTTCTTTTACGTTATTGGCTGCGGCATGAGTTCTTAATTTATTTATAAGGGTGTAAATAAATTTTGTATCGGGGTAGCCTTTGCTATTGGCGCCAGTAGAAATTAATACAGCATCTGTCACTAATGCTTTTTCTACTTTTATTCCATATATGTTTTCGTCGTTGCTGTAAAAAGATTGCATCTTTTGTAAAATGCTGTTCATATCACCGTTTATCTTTTTTGCTTTTTGCCAGGCAAAAAAACGTTTAACAGGATTGTAGGAAGTAATCGTCGATCCTATCCACGCAAGCTGAACAGAATCTTTTTGCAGGGAAATAATATACAGCGATGTTTTTAAGTCTGTTTCATTATTAGTGATAGTTACCGGCACCAATGACATATTGTTGGCGTAAATTTTATAGAAATAACCATTTAAAGAAAATTTACCGCTGGCAGTATCCTTACTTTTATGGCCGGGCCACCACTTTTGTACATTGCTGGTGTCTAATAACATCCGGTATAAACCCTGCTGGGTTACTTTAATGCCAATGCTGCTTTTAAATGTTACAATGTTTGGGATGAATATATACAGCGAGGCAAGTAATAACAATACAGGAATCAATACGCCGGCAAACCACTTTTTCATACGAGCATGATAGATTTAATACAGTTGTAAAATTAAAGGATAGTTTTTTACCATATAGTTTTTATTTGCCAAAAGTTCATATTGCTGAATTTGCTTTTACTGACGGTATTGAACAGTTCAATACTATTATGGGTTGCGTCAGTAAAAACCTGGGCAGTGAATACAGCCTCTCCGTCGTTAATAAAAATTTCAACAATGCTGTTATCAAAGTAAATATGCAGTTGCAATTTTTTATTCTTCAGGGCAATTGATTGTTCAAAGCGGCTCAGTTTTTTAAAATTTTCATTAAAAGAAGTGTTGCCGGTTTTGCTTCTGTCAACATAAAATAATTGCTTTGCAGCATCATATCCAATCTCAAAAAAATTATCGCCTGCTTTAGCCAGTTTAATGCCGCATACCGACGCAGCGGCCGGCTCAATAGTAAGCTCCATTTCAAACTGTGTACTTACAACAGGCAATATTTTATTTGTTTTAACAACTTCACTTCCCAGATTGATTAATTTCTCCCTTAATGTTTTTACAGCCGACACAGTTTTTTGCACCAAAACCCATTGCCCTTCCTCTTTTTTTACACTTAATATTCTTGGCAGGCTCATAGCGCTTTTCCATGGTGTGGTGGGTATATCGTTGGCGTAATACCAGTTGTTTATCCAGCCAATAGCGGTGGGTAAGTGTGTTGCAGGTAATTGATTGTATGCAATGGCCGCATAATAATCCGGTCCGTAATCTGGCCGCAAAATTTCATTGGTGCTGTTTTCATTTTTAAATTGTACACCATCAAACTCACCCACATAATACTGCATGGCTGCGTTCATGCTCATTTGTAATAACCATTTCTTTTTACCCGGCATGCCTTCAACAGGTACTTGTGTTAAATCAGGGCATTCCCATACACCGCTGGTATCACCCACAGGCCCAAAATTGCTCAGGTGCTTCCATTCTTTTAAATTGGGTGATGCATAAAATTGCACAATATGCTCTACAGGCAGCATCAATGCCATTACCCAATATTTTTTTTCTGGGTGCCAAAATATTTTTGGATCCCTAAAATCTTTTTTATGCAAATCAAGCACAGGGTTGCTGTTGTATTTTTTCCAGGTAACACCATCATCCAAACTGTAAGCAATATGCTGGCTTTGGTTTACATTTTCTATATGTGCAGTATAAACAGCCACCATTGGTATTTTACCGCCTTTACCAAAACCGCTGGTATTGTATTTATCAACAACACAAGTGCCGGAAAAAATCATAGTGTCTTTTTCTTCCGGTATGGCAATAGGTAAATGTTTCCAGTGTACTAAATCGGTACTGGTGGCGTGGCCCCATGTCATATGCCCCCATTTATTTTCAAATGGGTTGTGCTGATAAAATAAATGATAGGTGCCGTTGTTATATACCAAACCATTTGGGTCGTTACACCAGTTAACAGCCGGTGTAAAATGAAATTGCGGACGGTACTGCTCCGTATATAATTTTGTTTGTGCTGTTGCAGCAGCGGGGATTAATAAACTGGCAAACAAAATTTTTTTTATAAAGGTCATGTTTCAATATTTTAAGTATAACAGTGTCCTCTGCGCTCTCTGCCTCTCAGCGTGGAAATTCTTAAACACTCATTTTCTTCTCCAGCTCTTCCAAACTCACACCCTTTGTCTCCGGCATTTTAAAAAGCACCCACAGCAATTGCAGCACCATCATCACTGTAAAAAACATAAATATTTTTGCCGGGCCAATGCTGGGTAAATTAGCAAAAAACGGAAACGCTGCTGATACCACCGCCGCCAGCACCCAGTGTGTGGATGAACCCAACGTTTGCCCGTAAGAGCGTACCTGATTGGGAAAAATTTCTGAAATAAAAACCCATATAACTGCACCCTGCCCAATAGCATGAGAAGCAATAAACAAAAAAACAAACACCGGCACTACCATACCCTGCCATTTAAAATAAAATGCTGCTGCCACCACAGCTAAAGAAATGATATAACCTATTGAACCTATCAGCATCAGTTTTTTTCTGCCCAGCTTATCAATTAAAACCATACCCAGCATGGTAAAAATTAAATTAACCAAACCTACACCTGCACTTTGTAAAAAAGCAGCATCTTCACCAATGCCTGCCATTTCAAACACACGGGGTGCAAAATATATGATGGCGTTAATACCACTCAGCTGATTAAAAGCGGCAATTAAAAAAGCCATAAAAATTTGTTTATTAAATCTGCCGCTGAAAAAAGTGCCTAACCCTGCTTTTTGTTTTTCTTCCTCCACATCTTTTTGTATTGCTGCAATGGCATCATCTGCGCCTGTTGGGTCGCTTACTGCAAGTATAGCTCTTGCTTTATCATATTCTTTTCTTTTTACCATCAGCCAGCGGGGGCTTTCGGGTACAAAAAATAACAGCACAATAAATATTACCGAAGGTATTGCAACAATGCCCAGCATCCAGCGCCAGTCATTTTCGCCCATGCCACGTATTAAGTAGTTTGTAAAATAACTTACTAAAATACCAAACACAATATTAAACTGAAAAATGGCTACCAGCCTGCCTCTTGTTTTTGCAGGCGCAATTTCTGAAATATACATGGGTGCCACAATAGAAGAAGCACCAACACCCAGCCCGCCAATAAAACGGAAAATCATAAAAGTAGTAACATCCTGCGCAACAGCTGCACCAATTGATGATACTAAATAAATAATGCCAATAATAAACAGCATTTTCTTACGGCCATATTTTTCTGAGGGTATGCCACCAAACAGCGCACCAATTACAGTACCATACAAAGCAATGGCAATGGCCTGCCCGTGCAGCACATCACTCAAACTCCAAAGCTGTTGTATTTTTTTTTCGGCACCAGATATTACAGCCACATCCATTCCAAATAAAAAGCCGCCAAGTGCCACCACTACACTCCAAAAAATTAATTTATTGTTCATAAGCAGGTTTTCAGTGGTAAGATAATAAAAAGCAGGGGTTTTAACAGCCGCAGGAAGAAAAGAAATTATTGCAAACGATTGCTGTTTAAAAAACAAAACACTTGTGTGTAAACATACAGTGGTTATGTAACAGGCTTGCTGTAATTTCATTTTATAAAAACTGCCAAAGATGAAACGATTGATTGCCTGCTGTAGCCTTGTGTTACTTTATTGCTTTACCAATGCCCAGGATGCCTGGAAAATAACAGCATCCGGTATTGATGCAAAAACTTATTACGGTGTAACAGTTGCCAATGGCATGATTGGTATTGTAAGCAGCCCCGAAGCATTTAAAGTAAAAGATGTTGTGCTGGCTGGTGCCTATGATTTATATGGCAGGGGAAGGGTAAGTAATTTTTTAAAAAGTTTCAATCTTTTAAATATGTATATGGAGATTGATGGCAGAAGGCTGAGTAATGCAGATGTAAGTAATATGCAGCAGAGTTTAAATATGCAATCTGCAAATTTTACCACTTCATTTAATTATAAAGATATTGCTACGGTATCTTACACTTATTATGCTTTGCGGCAATTGCCCTATGGTGTGCTGATGGATATTACCATTACAGCAAAAAAAGATTTTAATCTTGGCAGTGCTTCGGTAATGGAAGCACCGGATGCATTAAAAGATGTACAGAATTATTATAATGAAATTGACAGGCCGCATACAACTATCAGCTTGTTAACCTCAACAGCAAAAAGCCCTACCGGAAAATTATTGATGTGTGCCAGCAACGCTTTTATTTTTACCGAAGCACATGGCAGCGAACCAAGAGTAATACATGAAATGTGGGATAACAATATGCACCTGATGAAGTTTGCCAAAAAAATGAAGTCAGGTGAAACTTACCGTTATTCAATAGTTGGCTCATCCATTACATCTGCCCATCATGATGATCCATTGAACGAAGCAGAACGTCTTACAATTTTTGCAAAACTGCAGGGCAGAGATCGTTTGATTGAAATGCATAATAATGCATGGGCTGCGTTATGGAAAAGCGATATCATTATTGAAGGTGATGCACAAAGCCAACAGGATATTCACAGTATGATATATCATCTTTATTCTTTTGTAAGAGAAGGAACGGCTAACAGTCCCAGCCCGATGGGTTTAAGCGGACTGGGTTACAACGGTCATGTATTTTGGGATACAGAATTGTGGATGTTTCCTGCTATTTTACAATTACATCCTGAGATTGCAGAGAGCATGATAGAGTACAGGTATCAAAGATTGGAAGCGGCAAAACGAAACGCATTTGGTAAAGGATATAAAGGTGCGATGTATCCCTGGGAAAGTGCAGAAACAGGCGTTGAAGAAACACCGGTATGGGCCTTAAGTGGCCCGTTTGAGCATCATATAACAGCAGATGTTGCACTGGCAGCATGGAATTATTATTGTGTAACACAGGATAAAAACTGGTTACGGGAAAAAGGCTGGCCCATATTAAAAGCCACTGCCGATTTTTGGGCAAGCCGTGTAGAACGCAACGGTCTTAATCATTATGATATAAAAAATGTAGTGGCTGCAGATGAGTGGGCCGAGAATGTAGATAACAATGCCTTTACTAACGCTGCCGCTAAGGCCAATTTAAAATATGCCGCCGAAGCTGCAAAAATTTTAGGTATTGCAGCCAATACCGACTGGATGAATGTGGCCAATAATATCCCCATTCTTAAAATGCCGGATGGTACTACCAGCGAACATGCGGCTTATAAAGGCGAAGGCATAAAACAAGCTGATGTTAATTTATTAGCTTATCCTTTAAAAGAAATTACCGACCCAAAGCAAATTAAAAAAGACCTGGATTATTATGCAGCCCGTGTACCCAACGAGGGTACACCTGCAATGACGCAGGCCATTTTTACTTTATTGTATGCCCGTATTGGCGACAGCGAAAAAGCATTTCACTTTTTTAAAGATGCTTATGTGCCCAACCTTAATCCGCCATTTAATGTAATTGCCGAAACAAAGGGCGGCACCAATCCATATTTTGCAACTGGGGCTGGTGGTATTTTGCAGGCGGTTTTAAATGGCTTCGGCGGGTTGGAAATTACACAGCAGGGCATTATTCAGCTAAAACCTGCTTTGCCCCGGCAATGGAAAAGTATAACCATAACCGGAGTAGGTGTAGAAAAAAAGACTTTTGTGGTTAAATAATTAAAGTAGCTTAATTTAAAACCAATATCAAACGTTTGCAGTAAAAAAACCTTTTAAATCAGGCTCAAACTCAATAAATATCCCTATTTTGCACAGACCAGAATGAAGAAACTCACTGCTATACTGCTTCTCGGCATATTTGTATTCAACTTATTTGGATACAGGCTGTGGGTATCTTATAAAGAAAATGCTGTAGATCAATCACTGGAAAAAGCATTTGACAAAAACAATTACAACGAAGAAGAACTGATTACTTTAAAAAAGCCAATTAATCTTCCTTATTATAATAATACAAAAGAATTTACCCGTGCCGATGGCGAGATTGAAGTAGACGGGGTATATTACAAATACGTAAAATACCGGGTGTATAATGGATACATCGAAATGCTTTGTTTGCCCAATACACAAAAAAATAAAATCAAACAGGCAAAAGACGATTTTTATAAAGTAGTTGCAGATATTCAAAAAAACACTTCCGGAAAAAGTAAATCAAACTCCGGCAATACACTTAAAAAAATGTTAGGTGAGTTTGAAGAATATACAGCTTTAAAAGTAGCTGCACCATCAACAATCATTTCTACAACTTATTCTTTCTCTTATAACTCAAGTCTGGGTGTTTTGCATAAAGCATCAGTTGAGCAGCCTCCCGATACCGCACCGGTAACAAACGGATAATTTTATTATTAACGGCAACATAAAAATGTTTTGCCTCTCGTTTATTTTATTAAGATTGCTTTGATGAAAAAAATATTTATAGCTTTTGCTGTAGTGGCATTAATCTGTTCCTGTAATAACGAACCTGTAAAACAAACTTATTTTGCCGAAGCAGATGTTTACTGCAAAACAGTAAAAGAATTAAATGAAGTGGTAAAGTTTGTTGGCTTTGCGCCAATTGTGGCTTCAAGAAATTATACGTATGCAAATATTGCTGCGTATGAATGCATAGCAGCTGGTTACCCCGGCGAATACAGTTCTTTGAACGGACAGTTAAAAGGGTTTAAGATAGATGTAAGCAGTTTTAAAAATCAGCAGATTGATTATGAATTTGCATCGCTGCTGGCATTTTGTAAACTTGGCGAGGCCGTTACTTTTCCCGAAGGCAGCATGAAAGATTATGTGAAAGGGTTAAAAGATCTTGCAAAAAAAAGTGGCATGCCCCAGGCAATGTTTGATAACACCGTTGTATTTGCCGATTCTGTTTCAAAAAAAGTACTGGCATGGAGTAAAAAAGATAACTATGCACAAACACGCAGTGCAACACGTTATACAGTAATTGATACTCCGGGCCGCTGGGTGCCTACACCGCCGGCTTATGCAAGTGCGTTAGAGCCGCATTGGAACGAAATAAGAACAATGGTAATGGACAGTGCCAGCCAGTTTATGCCGCCGCCGCCTGTTCCATTTAATGTTACCGATAAAAGCGGGGCATATTATAAACAGGTAATGGCAAGTAAAAATGCTATAGACAGTTTAACTGATGAGCAAAAACACATTGCTGAGTTTTGGGACGATCTTGGTGGTAAATTAAATGTGGTGGGGCATATATCTTTTGTTACAAAAAAGTTCTCTCCTCCCGGTCATTGGATGAATATAGTTGGTATTGCAGCACAAAAATCAAAAGCAGATTTTAGAAAAACTGTAGCCGCTTATACCCTCACTTCTATTTGTATGTTCGATGCATTCATTCAATGCTGGGACGAAAAATTCCGCAGTAATATGCCAAGGCCCGAAACTGTTATTAATAAATATATTGACCAGGACTGGAGGCCATATTTACAAACACCGCCTTTTCCTGAATATACCTGTGGCCATAGTACCGTATCATCAGCATCTGCAGAAGCATTGACAAAAATATTTGGCGATAATTTTAATTATACCGATACCAGCGAACTGGAATTTGGTATTGCCAACCGTTCATTCACTTCCTTCAGGCAGGCAGCAGATGAAAATAATATGGCAAG
>JAYVJU010000371.1:0-6804 GCA_043769035.1 Ferruginibacter sp. | reverse complement strand
TAATTTTACTAAACTAAATTTACCCAAAATGTTCCCTATTTGCTTCAAAAGGCTGTTAAGTACTGGCATTATAATGCTATTCAGTGCTTTTTTTGTGGCTGCTCAAAGCAGTTTTAAATTAAAATATGAAAATTCTGCTGTATATGCCGGTATAGAGGTGGGCTCCAAGGGCGTAAAAATCAGTATCCTGGAAGTGGGCAGAAATGCTCAAAAAACTGGTGCTTTTAATATTTTGAAAGACAGTTCGGTAAATTCAGATTTTATATCCTTTTCACCATCGACTTTTCAATCAACACTTACTGCATTAACTAACCTGTATAATACAGCAATAAAAGATTATAATATCCCTGCATCAAATATTTATACTGTAGTAAGCAGCGGTGTAAAAGGGCAGGCAGAAAAGGAAAATAAATTTTCACAGATCAATAATCTTATAGATTCATTTAAGTTAACAGTTAGTGAGCCAAAAAGAGAAGTGCCTGTTATCGATGTAATGCAGGAAGCAAGGCTTTCTCATCTCGGTATTGTACCAGAATCAAGAAGATACACCACTTTTTTAATTGACATTGGAAGTGGCAATACCAAGGGTGGTTTTTTCCCAAATGGAGATACCAAAATGCTGAAACTTTTTCAATTGAACTGGGGAACAAAAAGTACTGCCAACGCTACTGAAAAAAGATGTGACGATGATAAGACAATTGATAATTTTAACAGGCAGTTATCAAGAGTGCTCATTGGTGCAGAAAATTCGGAAATAACTTATATGGTTAACGAAAGTGGCGCTTATCCAATGAGTGATTATATTGCTTTTAGTGGCGGTATAGCCTGGTCTGCTGCAACATTAATTTATCCTGAATTAATCGGTAATTCTGTAGTACCAGTTACTTACGATGAGGTACTAAAATTTAGTGAGCGTATTTATAAAAATTATGCTTCATTATCAGATATTGCCATAACAAAGTCAATTACTGATAAAACATTGGATAAGGTTGCCATTGGAAAAGAAGTGAAAAGAGTTAACCAGGTTTTTGATCAGCGTTCTTTAATGGCAGGTACCGGATTGTTGCTTAAAATAATGCGACAGTTTGAAGGCTTGTATGAAAAGAAGCAATTCTTTCTTGTAAAAAATGGACAGGTAGGTTGGATTTCTGCATATGTTGATCAGCATATTGACAACTAAGTAATTTATCCTGTTTAGGATAAGGTAATATGCAAGGCAAGGTTTTATCAATAATATTTATGGAAATTCAATGAGAGATACAAAATCATTATCATTATTACTTTTATCATCGGTTTTATTCTTGTTGTCTATAATATTATTGTGTACCTGGGGTTATCAGTATTATCACCAGATACAGCAGGATAAATCTAAAATGCAGGCAATTAATAACCCGCCTGTAGTACCAGACAGTACCCGGGATTCTCTTTTAAAAATTTATAAAACAACATTAAGCACCCTTGATAGCAGGGTTGATACTGCATGGTATAATGCCGACTCACTTAAAGGAAATTTGAATATTAATTTAGCGGAATTCTATAAACTCCGTGACGAAATCGCCATTTTACTGCAGGCTAAAACTCCAAATGCAGATGATTTAAATCTTGCCAAAAAAAAGGTTGTTGAATTGCAGGCAAGGGTGGAGCAACTGCGATACAGGAATACTGATGTGGAAAATGAAAACAAAAGACTGAAAGCTTTGTTAAGCCAGCTTGCTAATGAAACAGAGGGCGTGGAGCAAAACATAAAAGAAGTTACAACCGAAAATAAAAATCTTACAGCAAAAATTAATAATGCTGTTGCCATTAGCGCTGCTAATCTCAATCTTTCAGCTGTTTCTGGTAATAGCCAAAATGAAACAAACCAGGCTGGCGAAGTAGAAAAATTAGTTGGTACTTTTACCGTTAAGAATAACGGGAGCAATAATGCAAAATCAGATATTATTGTAGTGGTGCTGCAGCCCGATGGACAGGTGATACAAAAATCAGCATGGGAATCGGGGATGTTTGTAACCAAGTCAGGGAAAAAAATATATTCCTGTAAACTGCGTTGCGAAACATTACAGGGCGAAAGCCAGCAGCTTAATTTTTCGCTGAGTCCAGACAGGTATCAAAAGGGAACATACACTATGAAACTTTATCATAACGGGGTTTTAATTGGAAAAATGTCTAAAGCGTTATCCTGATATCAACTTACAAATAATTGGATATTTACAATCACTTAGCCGGATGCGTTTATAAGAATTTTCAGCCCCAATATTAAGTCTTCCCCATTTTTGTAATCACTACAAATAAAGTATTGTAACATCCTGCCGGTACCAGCCAGCTCGTTATTGTAGCAATTATAATAACCTCCATCAAAATACTAATGGGTGAAGGGATTTTTTGTAATAGCCATAAGCAGTATTGAAGTGATGAGACTTTAAAAAATTCAGAAAAACATTGCTAAAAATTAAGAAGCCATAAATCAGCAAGCTGTATTTTAGCAATATGAAAGCAGCAACAATAAACGAACTAAAGCAGGAATTATTAAATACACCGCCAGCTAAGGTAACAGAACTATGCCTTAGGCTGGCAAGGTTTAAAAAAGAGAATAAGGAATTGCTGACTTACTTGCTTTTTGAAGCTCATGATACAACAGCCTATATTGAAAATGTAAAAGCTGAAATGGATACGCAGTTTGAGGAAATGAATAAAAGCAATGCGTATTTTATGAAAAAGACCTTGCGTAAAATTCTTCGCACTGCCAATAAATACAGCCGCTACAGTGGACTTGCACAAGTGGAAATTGAGTTGCTTATATATTTTTGTACCAGGATGAAGGAACTGAACGCATATATAAAAAGCAGTACGGTACTTTCTAATATTTATAATAACCAGCTTAAAAAAATAACCAAAGCGGTGGATACTTTACACGAAGACCTGCAATACGATTACCTGAGAGAAATAAACAAATTATAGTATTGAATTTTAAACTTTAAATTGCAAACTGATAATTTAGCAAGATAAGTATGACTACCAAACGTAATGCTGCAATAGGATTTATTTTTATCACGCTTTTAATTGATGTAATAGGCTTTGGAATTATTATACCGGTAATGCCCCAGCTTATTTCCGATTTAAAACATGTAGATATAAGTACCGCCGCTAAATACGGCAGTTACCTTACTGTTGCATACGCCATAACCCAATTTTTATTTGCTCCTGTATTGGGCAGCCTTAGCGATAAATATGGCCGCAGGCCGGTGCTGTTATTTTCTTTATTTGGATTTGGTATTGACTATCTTTTTTTAGCATTGGCACCTACCTACGGCTGGCTATTTATAGGTAGAATTATTGCAGGTATTACCGGCGCAAGTTTTAGTACTGCCGCTGCATATATTGCCGATATCAGTGAACCGGAAAACAGGGCAAAAAATTTCGGCATGATTGGCGCAGCATTTGGTATTGGTTTTATTATCGGGCCATTGTTAGGAGGATTGTTGAGTAGTTTTGGACAACGTATTCCTTTTTATGCAGCCGCAGCACTGGCATTATTAAATTGGGCTTACGGTTTTTTTGTATTGCCCGAATCATTAAAAAAAGAGAACCGGAGAGAGTTTAACTGGAAAAGAGCCAACCCGATAGGTACTTTATTACACCTGCGAAAGTTTGCTTCTGTTGCAGGGCTTCTGTTAAGCGTTTTATTGTTGTATATAGCCGCACACGCTGTTATGAGTAACTGGAATTATTTTACTATTCATCGTTTTAAGTGGAACGAAACAATGGTAGGTATATCGCTCGCTGTAGTTGGCGTGTTAGTGGCGTTGGTGCAGGCCGGCCTTACCCGTGTTATCAATCCAAAAATAGGCAGTGAAAAAAGTTTGTACTCCGGGCTAACGTTATACGCTATTGGTATGCTGCTGTTTGGTATTGCCAATCAAAGCTGGATGATGTTTGTGTTTTTGATTCCTTACTGTTTGGGAGGTATTGCACAACCTGCAATTCAGGCTGTAATGGCCGGCAAAGTACCTGCAAATGCACAGGGAGAATTGCAAGGCGCTATTACAAGCCTTATGAGTTTAGCAGCCATCATCGGCCCGTTGGTGATGAATAATTTGTTCTTTTTCTTTACACACAGCGAAGCACCAGTTTATTTACCCGGCGCTCCATTTTTTTTAGGATCAATATTAATGGCGGCAAGTGCCATCATTGCATACAAAACATTACATCAAACAAAAACAGTTAAGGCTGTATGATAAAAAATATAAAAGATTTCAATAACGTTTTTTTTATTGGCGTGGCAGGCGTGGGCATGAGCGCTATTGCACAATACCTTGCCGGCATACAAAAGAATGTTAGCGGCAGCGACCGTTATTTTGCACCCGGCGAATACAATGAAACAAAAGAAAAATTAGAAGCAGAAGGAATAAAATGTTTTTTGCAAAACGGAGAAGGTATTACTGAACATACGGAGTTAGTTGTTGTATCAACAGCAATTGAAGATACAGTGGCCGAAGTGGTAAAAGCAAAGCAACTAAACATTACTATTTTAAAAAGAAGTGAAGTGCTGTCGCTTATTGCTAAAAGTAAAAAAACAATTGCAGTGGGTGGCACCAGTGGTAAAAGTACTACCAGTGCGATGCTGTTTGATATTTTGCAATACGCAGGTATGCAACCCAGCATTATAAGCGGCGCAGGACTAACCAGTATTATTAAAGAAGGAAAAATTGGTAATGCCAAAGTTGGTGCAGGAGAGTGGCTGGTGATTGAAGCAGATGAAAGCGACGGCAGCATTGTACAGTATCATCCCGAAGTGGGTTTATTATTGAATGTAGATAAAGATCACCAGGAAATTGATGAACTGATGCAGATATTTGGCACGTTTAAAAATAACACCAGCGAATTATTCATCGTCAATCAATCTAATGCGTTGGCAAAACAATTATCGCAGGATATTAAACATGATTTTTCATCTTATGAAAATTCAGGAGCCGGGTATATTGCATGTAACTTTAAACAAGAAGGATTTGAGGTATCATTCACCATTCACGATTCACCATTCACCATTCATGCTATCGGCAGGCACAATATGGAAAACGCCTTAGCTGCAATCGCTGTAGCTAATCAATTAGGTGTGGATTTAAATAGTTGTGCTGAAGCATTAAATAATTACGAAGGCATTTATCGCCGCAACCAGATTTTAGGGAATAAAAACGGCGTTTGGGTGATTGATGATTATGCACACAATCCCGTTAAGTGTGCGGCTGCTATTGCATCCTGCCAGCCACTGGCCAATAAAATAGTAGCATGGTTTCAACCGCATGGATATGGCCCAACCCGTTTTTTACGCAACGATTTTGTAAAAGAAATTTCAGAAGTGTTGAGAGATAATGATGAAATATGGATGAGTGAAATTTTTTACGCAGGTGGTACGGCAGTAAAAGATATCAGTGCCAATGATTTGATCAACGACATTAAAGCATTAGGTAAGCAAGCATTTTTTGTAGAGGACCGTAATAACTTTGTAGCCACAGCGAAATCACATTTGCCGGAAGGTAGTGTGTTATTACTGATGGGAGCCAGAGACCCGTCGCTGGAAAAATTTGCAAAACAGGTTTGGGAAAGTTTATGAAATTTCTGTTAGGCAATCATTTCATCTTCTTCCACATCTCAATTGCATCTTCAAAAAATTTCTTTGTTTCTGCTTTATTTTCACCTTCAATATACAGGTTAAATGCAGTACTGTCTTTCTTTTTTACAGTCAAATAAGGCAGGTCAAAATCAAATACATTAAAATTTGTATCAAGAGAACTAATATCGCTGTAAAACGCACTTGATATATTAGTTTTCTCCGGTTGCTTATCAATCCAGTAGTGTGCTATTCTTTTATCTGTAAAGAAGCTGCCAGCCTTATCTTTTTCAAAATTTGAATAGTACTTTATAATCTTTTCGTTCTTCTCTAAAAGACCAAGGGTGCTTAAATGTTTTTTAATTTCGTCAGAAAGCGTTTTGTCGGGTTCTATTTTCTCACTATTACAGGAAATTAAAGTTAAAAGCAAAAAAAAGGATACAACTGTTTTATTGTTTAACATCTTTTACCTGTTTTTTCAAAAATAATAAATCTGTAGTAACTTGAAAATAAAATAACTTTGAAGTAATGTAAATACGATGACAACACTTATCACAAACATAAAGCAGCTCATTGGCACAAGAGATGAAAATGTTCTTCTTCGTGGCACAGCATTAGCCCATCTGCCATCAATAGAAAATGCTTTTGTTTTAGTTGAGGATGGTATTATTGCCAATTATGGTGCAATGTATGAGCTGGAAATAAAAGTGCCGCAGTTGCCCAAAAATATTATTGATGCAGATGCCCAGTTTGTTTTGCCTTGCTGGTGCGACAGTCACACACATATTGTTTTTGCAAAAAGCAGGGAAGAAGAATTTATTAATAAGATAAAAGGATTAAGCTATGCAGATATTGCAGCTAAGGGCGGAGGAATATTAAATTCTGCGAATAAACTCAATGCGGCAAGCGAAGATGAATTATTCAACAGCGCATGGAAACGTTTGGAAGAAGTTAGCCTGTTGGGCACCGGGGCAATAGAAATTAAGAGCGGCTACGGACTTACGGTAGAAGGCGAATTAAAAATGCTGAGGGTAATCAAAAAATTAAAAGAAAGATCCAGCCTTTCTATCAAAGCAACTTTTTTGGGTGCACATACTTATCCGCTTGCATTTAAAGAAAACCACCAGGGTTATATTGACAGCATCATTAATGAAATGCTACCCGTAATTGCCAAAGAAAAATTAGCGGACTATATA
>JAYVJU010000370.1:0-4221 GCA_043769035.1 Ferruginibacter sp. | reverse complement strand
TCATAAACTGGCAATTTATTTGGCTAATCGTAAAATTATTCTAACTTGTTCAAAAGTAACACAAAAACTCTTGTTTATATGGGCTTATTGGCATTGGCTATTGCACCGGGTATTGCTATTTGTATTTTTATTTATTTTAAAGACAAATACAATAAAGAACCGCTGGGTTTATTAATTATGAGTTTTATTTTGGGTATGCTCAGTATTATACCTGCAGTAATTATACAACTGGCTTCCGGTACATCGTTAGAAAAACTAGGCGGCTCCTCAATGTTGTCTGTAGCTATATCTGCTTATATTGTTGTGGCTTTAAGTGAAGAGGGCAGTAAATTTTTAGCCCTGCGTTTTTATGCTTATCCAAAAAAAGCTTTTGATGATCCTTTTGATGGCATTATTTATTCCGTAATGGTGGGTATGGGTTTTGCCACACTTGAAAATATTGGTTATGTAATGCAACACGGTATTGCCACCGGTATTACCCGTATGTTTTTATCGGTACCGGCACATGGTACTTTTGCTGTACTGATGGGTTATTATGTTGGCCTTGCAAAATTTCATCCGGTAAAAAGATCGTATTATTTTTTACTGGC
This sequence comes from Ferruginibacter sp., assembly GCA_043769035.1. Lineage (GTDB taxonomy): Bacteria > Bacteroidota > Bacteroidia > Chitinophagales > Chitinophagaceae > Ferruginibacter. Next base: position 3,631 of record JAYVJU010000370.1, on the reverse strand, counting down.
AATACTGTTGCCGGTAATTTTTCATGGCACATACGATTTCTTTTTATTTTTAGGTAATACCGCTTTGCACTTTGCAGGCGCTGTTGCTTCCTTTATTGTTGCCATATTTTTATCACGCCGGGCAATCCGTAAAAAACAGGCTTTATCAAAAGATCATATGGATGGTATTGACTCTATTACCCAAAATAACAATTCGCTTATTTAAAATACGGGCAACATGAAAAAACTGGTGGCTGTTTTTATCTTTTATTTTTTATGTAATTTTTTACAGGCACAAACTGTACAGGTTTTGGTAAACGATAAAAAAACATCTTTACGTGGTTTAAGTGTGGTGACTGATAAAATTATTTGGGTAAGCGGCAGCCAAGGCACTGTGGGCAGATCGATTGATGGCGGTAAAACTTTTACCTGGATGACGGTAAAAGGTTTTGAGAAAACTGACTTCAGGGATATTGAAGCATTTAGTGCCAAGACCGCAATAATAATGGGCATTGCAGAACCAGCCTATATTTTAAAAACTACTGATGGTGGCAACAACTGGAAAGTTGTTTTTGAAAATAATACCAAAGGCATGTTTTTAGATGCGATGGAATTCTGGAATGAAAGAAGCGGCATTGTAATTGGCGACCCGGTTAATGATAAAATTTTTATAGCCCGAAGTTTTGATGGCGGTGATACCTGGAACAATATTCCTACGCAGAATTATCCTGTTGCAGATAGTGGCGAAGCCTGCTTTGCATCAAGCGGTACCAACATCAGGGCATTAAATAAAAAAGAAGCTGTTTTTATAAGCGGCGGCCTCCGCTCCCGTATGTTTATCCGTGATAAAAAAATTGATATGCCCATTTTGCAGGGCAAACAAACTACCGGCGCCAATTCTGTTGCAGTTAAAACAATTAAAAAGAAAACTACCCTTATTGTAGTTGGCGGCGATTTTACGACTAAAGATTCTACCAGCAAAAATTGTGTAATAACCATTGATGGCGGGCAAAGTTTTACAACACCAACTGTTGCACCACATGGCTACAGAAGTTGTGTGGAATATTTAAAAGGCGATAACTGGATCAGCTGCGGATTAAACGGTATTGATTACAGCACCGACAATGGCAATACCTGGACATGGATCAGCAAAGAAGGTTTTCACGTTTGTAAAAAAGCAAAAAAAGGTAAGGCCGTTTTTTTTGCAGGTGCCGGTAAAATAGGCAAGCTGCAATATTGATACAATCTAATCTTGCAAATATGAAAGGCATTATTGCGGCTGCATTGTTATTGTGTTGTTGTTACGCCGCAGCACAGCAAAATTCCATTAACAAAATAATTACCACACAACTTACCAAACAACCTGCTTATACAATAGCACCGCAGGTAATTGAACAATCATTTGCTATCCCTTGTGCATTTGGAAAAGCAACGCTTAATTTCCCTGACAGCAGCATTGACCTTACTGCTGTGCAAGTAACTGCAATTGACCTTGTATTTACTGATTACCCTGCTACTGATGACCTGATAAAGCTCAATACACAACGATTTAAAAATCTCTTTTCAAAATATCCCGGCCTGGCAAGCGATACTACCATTGCATGGAAACTGGTAAGGCAAACAGATGGTGCTGCAAAAGATGCAGCCCTTAACCTCTTTCATGGGTTTGTTATTTATTACCGGCCTTTGCAAAATAAAGCCACCATTAAAACCGATCTTATAAAATTAAAGGAGTTGCTTGCACCAGCAGCAAGCTCACGAATAAAAAGAAATGGTTTTGTTACCGGTGATACCACAGAACTGAGAAAGCAATATGAAATAGATGACTACACCACTGTTTTAAAACTTCCTGTTGATGAAGCATTGAAGTTTTTAGGGATTGACAAAAAAGAAAAAATAATTTATAAGAATTATGATTCTTTATTTGTGTATTTAAAACCTACGACAGACAGTACTGAAAAAAGAACAATAAAACCGCCGGCAGATTCTACTGTTATAAAAGTATTCGACCGCATGCAATGGAATAATATGCTGGTGGTGGCAGATGTTACTGCAAGTATGTACCCTTATACCGGGCAACTGTTGTATTGGTTAAAATTGCATGAAGATGAACGCCGCATTAAACAGTTTGTTTTTTTTAATGATGGTGATGATAAAGATGATGCTGTTAAAACACCGGGCAATACCGGTGGCATTTATACAACAGGCTCTTCGGTATTTGAAGTGGTGGAACAATTGGTATTTAAAACGATGAGCAATGGCAATGGCGGAAATATACCTGAGAATAATATTGAAGCCGTACTGAAAGGATCGAATGCCTGCAGCGATTGCAGCGCTGTAATTATGATTGCTGATAATGCCTCTGCAGTAAGTGATATGATCTTATTAAAACAGCTGAACAAACCCGTACATATTATTTTATGTGGTGTGTATGAAGCCATAAATGTTGATTACCTCAATATTGCAAGAAGCACCGGCGGCTCGGTACACACAGCAACAGAAGACCTGCAACAGCTTATTGATTTAAAAGAAGGAGAAAAAATTATCATCCAAAACAAGGCATATAAAATTGTAAACGGAAAATTTACTGTACAATAAAAACAAATTAAGCAGAGCACCTATTTTTTAAAAGCAAAATATACTGCACCTAGTATTAAAGCAAAGCTTACCAGGTATTTCCAGTGAAAGGGTTCTTTTAAATAGAATATGGCAAATACAGCAAACACCACCAACGTTATTACCTCCTGCGTTATTTTTAACTGAAAGCCATTAAAGCCGTTGATAAAACCCATGCGGTTGGCGGGCACCATTAAACAGTATTCAAAAAAAGCAATGCCCCAACTTATGGCAATGGCTTTCCACAAGGGCATGCCGGTATTTTTTAAATGCCCATACCAGGCAAACGTCATAAAAATATTACTGGCAGTTAATAACAAAATAGTACGCAGCATAAATTGAACGATAAAAGGTGGATAAAAAAAATAAGTCTAAAATAAAATTATCTTAGACTTATTGCGAATAAAAAAGCGAAGTTTATTTTTTATTATTAATTTCTTTAAGCAACTCTTCTACTGCCGCTTTAAGCTGGTCATCTGTTCCCTTACTTATCCAGTCAATTTGGTTTTCTACAATAATATCCGGAACAGCCGGGCCAAGTTCCTGGTTTTTATCGGTGGCTTTTGTAAACCAGCCACGGCCGGGTAATCTTACAAATGATCCATCTAATAATCCTTTACCGCCGGTAGAAATTACAGAGCCGTTTGTTGGCACCCCAACCAATTTTCCTATACCCAGTGTTTTATAGGCATGAGAAAAAATTTCAGCATTGGAATAGCTGCCTTCGTTACAAAGTGTAATAGAAGGTTTTGTCCATGCAGCATAAACTAATCTTTCGCCAACAGGATAATGTGAACGAAATTGTTTTTTATCCTTTTCAAGGTTATCGGAAGCACCACGTGGAATGGTATAAGCATGTTGTTTATAATTTAAAATCGTCATCAGATAATCGGTTGTTGAACCACCACCATTATATCTTACATCAATCAATAATCCTTCTTTACCAAAACCTGCTGCAGTAAATTCTCTTTCCACCACTTCAAAGCTGGGGAAGTCCATACTCCTGATATGAATATAACCTAACCTGCCGTTAGAG
>JAYVJU010000369.1:0-4521 GCA_043769035.1 Ferruginibacter sp. | reverse complement strand
CTATCCGCCAGGTGGTTTTTAATAATTGTATCATTAAAAAAAGTAACCGTGGTGTGGGCATTCAAAACAGGGATGAAGGTGTGGTGAGTGATGTTATTTTCAGTAACATGATTATTGAAGGACATTTGTTTAGTGATGTATGGTGGGGCAAAGCTGAACCAATTTATATCACTGCCTACCGTCGTGCCAATGGTAATAACAAAGATGCTAACTGGCGTTTTCCTAAAGGCGTAACAGAAGGAAGAGTGGGGGAAGTGAAAAATATTTACTTCAGTAATATTAAATGTACCAGCGAAAATGGCGTGTATGTTAGTGCAGAATCAAATGATAAAATATCCAATATCGTTTTTGATAACGTGGATGTTTTTATTGATAAAACAACTTCCATTGCCGGTGGTGTGTATGATCGCCGGCCTTCTAAGGAAGAAGGTTTTGTAAAAGGCAGTACTTCCGGTTTTTATTTTGATGCAGCTAAAAGTATTACCGTAAGAAATTGCAGTGTGCAGTGGGGCACTGCAAAACCAGCTTACTTTGCCTATGTTATAGAAAGTAAAAATGTAGATACATTACAATTGTTTAATGTAGCAGGGCAATCAGCTTTTCCAGAAAAGTTAGAGGCGGTAAAGAAATAGCAGGGGTAAAAATATTTTGTATCAAATTTCATGAATCCTGTTTGGCCGCATTGGCACAGTTTAGCCCGCAATCGGCGGGGCACTCTTCAACTGTATATCTTTATTGAGCATTAATTGTGTTTTGCTTTTATCCACGCAAAGGCGCAAAGTAAATAAGGCGCAACGCACTTGAAGAATTGGAGTACAATTTCTCACAATACCTGAAAACCCAAAGCATAAGGATCATCATCAGTATCTATAGTAATAATATTTTGCCCGTAAATTTTTGCCCAGCCTTCAATGCCCGGCCTTATTGCCGGCTTGCCTGCAATAAAGGTTTCTTCTTCAATAGTGCCGATAAATTTACTGCCGATTATACTTTCATGTATAAAGGCATCACCAGCTTTTAATTTTCCTTTAGCATACCACTGCGCCATACGTGCCGAAGTGCCGGTGCCACAGGGGCTGCGGTCGATAGCTTTGTCGCCATAAAAAACTGCATTACGTGCAGTAGAGGTTTTGTCCAATACAGCACCCGTCCATAAAATATGACTACAACCTTTTATCGTTTCATTTTCCGGATGTACAAATTCGTATTTAGCATTAATATTTTTTCTCAGTTCTCTTGCCCATGCAATTAATTTATCAGCACTGTAATGTTCAAGGCCTTTAAAATTTTTCTGCACATCAACTATGGCATAAAAATTTCCACCGTAGCTTACATCAATCACCAGCTCACCTAATTCGGGGCAGGTTACTGTTAATGCTGCTGAGTGAAGAAATGACGGCACATTCGTAAGCTTTACACTTTTTACTTTTGATTTTTCCTTTGTATAATTTATCATTACCAGGCCTGCAGGTGCTTCCATTCGTACAATACCTTCCTGTTTGGGTTGTATCAATCCTTCTTCAATAGCAATGGTAACGGTACCAATGGTGCCATGGCCACACATGGGCAGGCAACCACTTGTTTCAATAAATAAAACGGCTACATCATTTTGTGCATCGTGTGGTGCATATAAAATACTTCCACTCATCATATCATGTCCACGTGGTTCAAACATTAATCCTTTTCTTATCCAGTCGTATTCTTTTAAAAAGTGCTGACGTTTTTCACTCATGTTGTTACCAATGAGTTTCGGACCGCCTTCTTTTACTAAACGAACAGGATTACCACAGGTATGGGCATCAATGCAGTTAAATGTTTGTTTCATTTTTATTAAACTGAAAATTGTTTTATTTTTTTACAGCCACACCCACCATACTATCTGCCGTGCCGTAATATAAAAAATATTGATTTTTAAAATATACTAATCCTTCAATAAATGTGGTACCCGCTGTGTACTGGCCTTTTATTTCATGTGGCAGATCGGGTTTAATAAAATAACTGGTGCATCTTGCTAATAATTTTTCGGGATGTTTAGCATCAAACAATGCCTGGCCGCCGCAATAAATTCCTTTAGCAAGTAAAGGGTCTGCATCTTCATTTTCTGCATTCTTTCCATTGTATAACAAAACAATTCCTTTATCAGTCAGTATTGCCGGCGGGCCGGGTTCCACCACATGACTGTCGAACATATTTTTTCTTTTTGTGAGAATGGGCGCTAACCCTTTTTTCAAATCAATCACCGGCACCCAGTTAATTAAATCGGTTGATGTTGCTAAATAAACCGGACCTTCTCCCCAATACATCCAGTACTTACCATTTATTTTTGCGGCAATAAATTTTCCGTTTATTTGTTGGGTAACAATAGAACCTGATTTACTCCAGGTGTTTAAATATTTTCCTTTGTAAGCTTTTAAAAATGCAGGGCCATGTTTTTTCCAATGCAACAGGTCTGTTGAAGTAGCCACACTTAACCTTGCTACATCACGGTTCCAGCTGGTGTACGTCAATACATAATTTCCTTTTGTTGTTTCTACAATTCGTGGGTCTTCACAACCACCAGGGTAATCATATTGTATAAATTCGCTGCTGTCAGGATATAAAACCGGCTCTGGATTTTTTTTAAAATGCAGCCCGTCATCACTTACTGCCAATCCAATTCTTGATGTACGCATACCAATACCAGTGCCGGGCACATCTTCTGCTCTGAACAAAATATATACTTTATTATTACGCACAATTGCAGCCGGATTAAATACATCTGCTTTTTGCCATTGCACAATTTCTTTTTTTACCGGATCGTTAAATAAATAGGTGGAATCTGCCTGCATAACCGGGTTAGCGGCAGCCGGTTTTACAAAAGGCCCCATTTGCCAACTGGTTGTTGCTGTTTGACAAAAAGAAGGAGAACAGTAAAGCTGCAATAGTAACAGGATTCTTTTCATAAGCTGTAAGTTATGAATATTTGCAACTGATTATTTGTTTTATGAAGCAAATTTCAGGAGGTTTGTTAACTTTATAAAGTTTAAAGAAAAAATTGATTATGGAACAATACGGAAAAATTTTACTCTTTGCAATGCCTGCATTTTTACTATTGGTATTATTTGAAAAATGGTATGGAGTGCGTAAGGGAAAAGATACGGTGCAGAATATGGATATGATCTCCAGTTTAAGCTCCGGGGTAACCAATGTTACCAAAGATGTATTGGGTTTAAGTATTGCCATTATCAGTTACGAGTGGCTGCTTAGCCACCTGGCCATTACTCATGTAAAGCTTAGCTGGCTTACTTATTTAATAGCATTTGTGGTGCTTGATTTTGCAGGATATGTTGTACACCTGCTCGATCATAAGATCAATTTTTTCTGGAACAGCCATATCATCCATCACAGCAGCGAAGAGTTTAACCTTGCCTGTGCCCTGCGCCAGAGTATTTCTGTTTTTGTAAGATTATTTGTGATATTACTTTTGCCAGCGGCATTGTTTGGCGTGCCAGCAGAAGTAATTGCTGTTGTAGCGCCGCTGCATCTTTTTGCACAATTCTGGTATCATACCCAGCACATTGGTAAAATGGGGTTTCTAGAAAAAATAATTGTTACACCTTCTCATCACCGGGTACATCATGCAATTAATAAAGAATACCTGGATAAAAATTTAGGGCAGATATTTATTTTTTGGGATAAAATCTTCGGCACTTTCCAGGAAGAATTACCGGATGTAAAACCAGTGTATGGTATTACCCGGCCTTCGCAAACCTGGAACCCGATAAAAATAAATTTTCAACACCTGGGGTTATTAACAAAAGATGCTTTGCGTACTAAAAGCTGGTGGGACAAAATACGAATCTGGTTTATGCCAACCGGCTGGCGCCCTGCAGATGTTGAAGCAAAATACCCGGTTTATAAAATTGAAGATGTTTATCATTTTGAAAAATACAGGTCGCAGGAATCGAAATTATTATTGGTGTGGAGCTGGGTGCAGTTGGTATTGCTGTTATTGCTGGTGAGTTACCTGTTTGGTAATATTGCAGCAATAGGCAAACCGTTTATTTTTTTATACGGAGCCTTTGTATTTTTATTTGTGTATGCGTTTACCGAATTAATGGATGGCAGTAAATATGCTATTACCTGGGATGTAGTTAAAAATATTATTGGAATTATAATTGTTTTTCTTTTAGGCGATTGGTTTGGCGCTGATAAAATATCTTCAGCAATCAGCTATGTACTGCTTGCATATTTTGCCATATCCACTTTTGTTGCTATCTGGATTTTAAAATATGCAACAGATAAAATAAAAATTGGGATCTAAAAAATGCCAGGCCCGTTTTTATAAGTTAGAGGGTAACACAGGTCTTGCAGCTATTCCATCGTTTATTATTTTTAAAATGCGTTCTCTCTCTTCGCCAATTAAGGTTAATCTTGGGGCTCTTACACTTTCCGATCCTATACCGGCCTGTGTTTCGGCAAGTTTAATATACTGTACCAGCTTAGCATGAATATCTAATTCTAATAAAGGCATAAACCAGC
>JAYVJU010000368.1:0-2219 GCA_043769035.1 Ferruginibacter sp. | reverse complement strand
AGCAAAAGTTCTTTTAACGGCGGTTATAAAATTACTGCAGTAAAAAATTTAAATACAAATACTGCTGCTGATTATATTATTACTGATACAAGAATGCAGGTACGTTTGCAAAATGCAGTTAAACCAGCAGGCGATATTATTAAATTAAAAATTGATTTTTCTTTTACCATGCCCGAGTACGGTGCAGACCGCTCAGGTATTTTAAAAACAAAGAATGGAGAAATTTTTGCAGTAGCACAATGGTACCCACGCATGTGTGTGTTTGATGATGTGCAGGGATGGAATACCGAGCCATACCTTGGGCCAAGCGAATTTTATTTAGAATATGGCGACTTTCATATTTCACTTACCGTACCTGCCACACATATTGTTGTTTGCAGTGGCGAACTGCAAAATGCCGCAGCCGTATTAACAGCAACACAACTGCAAAGATTCGAAGAAGCAAAGAAAAGTGATAAAACGGTGATGATAAGAACGGAGAAAGAAGTAACAGATCCATCATCAAGACCAGCAGCAACCACACTTACCTGGAAATTTAAAATGACCAATACAAGAGATGTTGCATGGGCATCATCAAAAAGTTTTATTTGGGATGCAGCAAAAATAAATTTACCCAGCGGCAAAACTTCGCTGGCCATGAGTGTATATCCGGCAGAAAGCAGTGGAAAAAAAGGATGGGGCAGGGCTACTGAATATACAAAAGGCTCTGTTGAAAATTACAGTAAACGCTGGTACGAATATCCTTATCCTGTTGCAGCTAATGTGGCCAGCAATGTTAGTGGTATGGAATATCCGGGAATAGTTTTTTGTGGCAGCAAAGCACAAACAATTGGATTGTTTGGTGTAACCGATCATGAATTTGGCCATACCTGGTTCCCTATGATAGTTGGCAGTAACGAACGTAAATATGGCTGGATGGATGAAGGCTTTAATACCTTCATTAATTCTTTAGCAGATGATGATTTTAATAAAGGCGAATACAAACAACCTAAAACAAGTATGGAGTACACTGCCGGCTCTATATTTGGCGAATACAGCGAAACCGTTCTTTCTACTCCTGATGCTATGATGGAAGCCAATATTGGTAATGCCTTATACCGCAAGCCGGGTTACGGACTTGAACTGTTGCGTAATGAAGTATTAGGCCCCGACCGTTTTGATTATGCTTTTAAAACCTACATTACCCGCTGGGCATATAAGCATCCTACGCCATGGGATTTTTTCCGTACAATGGATAATGCAGCAGGCGAAAATTTAAGTTGGTTCTGGAAAGGATGGTTTGTAGAAAATTACAGGCTCGACCAAAGTATTGTAGCTGTTAACTACGATAAAAATAATGCTGCCAACGGAGCAGTGGTTACTATTGCCAATTTGCAACAGATGGCTATGCCGGTAAATATAAGTTACGAAACCAACAGTGGTAAAACAGGAATTGTAAAATTACCTGTTGAAGTTTGGAACAATACCATTACCTGGAAAGTTAAATTGCCTACAACAGAAGAATTGAAAAAAGTAGAGATTGATGCAGAAAAAGTTTTTCCGGATATAAATTTTAAGAACAATACCTGGCAGGGCAACGGGAAATAAGTTTAAAAAATATTAGTACCAAAAAGGTCTGTGGCAACACAGGCCTTTTTTGCATTTTGCAAATGCAATTTTATTTTGGTTACCGACTTTTGTTTTTCAATTGGGCATTGTTGCGAACTTGTTCTGTTCTTCTTTTCTTTTGGTAAAAGAAAAGAAGAACCACTCTTGTACCACATACCATTGGGCAACTTCTATTGAAGCGGAGAAAGGCTGGTAAAAAAAATATTTTAAAATGGAGACTTTAAAGTAAAGGAGTAGCGTATATTTATAAGTTGGGCGTAATTTTAGGCGAACACGAAGGTTATAATTTTTTTAAAAGTAATAATTATGGAAATTATTTATGGAGAAAAATACTTAAAGGAATTGACCTTAATAAATGATACTTCGGATGGAGATTGTTTTAGTTTTCAACTTCCGATTTTTCAAGTAACTGCATACGAAGACGGGCAACACTTTATACAACTTTTTGGAATTACTAAAGAAGACCCAACCCTAAAATTTGGAATATATTTTAGTTTTATGTTTAGAGATTTTGAACCGAATGGTAATAATGACAATAAAAAAATACTTGATATTTTATACATTCAAAGGTCATTCAAGTCATTAAAATTTGACTTAGAACATAAAAATTT
>JAYVJU010000367.1:0-10553 GCA_043769035.1 Ferruginibacter sp. | reverse complement strand
TGAATTCAATCCAAATCGTCACCGTTTATTTTTCGGCTCAAATTCAAGTCTATTAAGAATTTCAAAGAACTTTTATCTAATTTAACAGGACACTAGTGACATCAGATCATAACATTGCAGAATATTTTTCCAGTTGGTTAATTCATAGTTGGCAGCCCTTGCATGTTCGTAAGCAATACCTGCTTCTAACTGGTACCTGCTCACTTGTTCACCCGGTGCAGATGCTTCCAGGTGAAAAATTCCTTTTTCAATCAGTGCTTCATTCCATTTATTTCTATCCTGTTGTTTCAACAACAAAATATTGCCGTCCACATCCTGTCTTGCTTCGTTACGGGATGCAGTAAAACAAATTAATGCCATTAATGCATGTGCTTTAAAATGATCCACTGCCGGGCTGCGGCAAATTAGCTCACACAATTGCATGGCTTCATACATCAAATCTTTTCTTATCAAATCTTCATGCTGGGTGGAATTATATCCTTCATTAAACAACAGATAAATTGCCAGTAATACATTATCCAGCCTGCTGTCTAATTCAGTTGCTACAGGTAATTCAAATTGTACATTTTGTTCTCTAAAACTTTGCCTGGCCCTCGTTAATCTTTTTTCAATGGTATCGTAACCGCTTACAAATGCTTTGGCAATTTCTGTTACACTAAAACCACAGAGTGTTTTTAAAATCAGCGATACCTGTGCTTCGGTTGAAAGCGCCGGATGGCAACACACAAACATCATCCGTAACTGATCATCATCAATGGTATTGGTGTTTACCAGTTCCTGTACGGTTGGCACCAGGCTATACTCCGATTGCAGTAATGGCGTTAAATTTTTTGAAACCTGATTTTGCCTTTTTTGTTGCCGTAATACATCAATGGCTTTATTACGGGCTACGGTAAATAACCAGGCGGTTGGATTTTGCGGAAGGCCATTTATTTTCCAGGTATTAAATGCTTTCAGTAAAGTGTCCTGCACTACATCTTCGGCCAGTTGCAGGTTTTGCGGACCAAATAATTTGGTAAGTACGGCAACCAACTTTCCCCATTCGTGGCGAAAGAGATGCTCAACAGTTTTTTCTATTTGAGAAGAATTATCCAGTGCAATTTTTTCTGCAAGTTAGTTAACCTCACCCCAACCCCTCTCCTTCCTTCGACAGGCTCAGGAGAGAGGGAACTGGAGTAAGCGTAGCGAAGATTGACGTTTAATATTTTTGAAAATAAATTTTAAGATGGCATATCCATTTTCATGATCTGTCTTACAATCACGGTTCCACCATTTTCATAATCGGGATAGTCGTCGCACAAAGCAACTGCTTCATTGTAATCGGCTGCATTTACAATAAAATAACCACCAATAATTTCTTTCCCTTCTGCAAAAGCTGCATCAGTAACAGTTTTACTTTTGCCGCTTATAACTTTACCAGTTGGTAACAAAGGCTCGCCTGCATCATATTTCCCGGCTTTTGCCAATTTGTCTATCCAGGCCATCCAAAGACCCATATTCTTTTGCATTTGCTCTGCAGAAGGCTGCTCCGCAGCTTTAACACCTTGAAAAATAAGCATGAACTTTTCCATAATTTTTGTTTTAATATTTTTAAATGATTTTATTAATGACGAACGGGAATTTAGAATCCGGACAGTTAAAATAATTTTTTGAAAATTATTTTAACTGCTTTAGAATTTCCTCAACAGCCTTGTCGAGTTGCGGATCCCTTCCTTCCAGTTTATCTGTAAAACCATTTATTACCAGTATATCCGGCTGTACCCCGGTTTTTTCCAGATCTTTACCACCCAGTGTATAACAACCCCATGCAGGCATACGTACAGATGAACCATCAACCAAAGAAACACCACTGGTAAAAATTATCCAGCGGTAAGTTTCGTTACCTACAATTTTACCCAGTTTTAATGCTTTAAATCCCTGCGCTGTCATTTCTGCATCACTCAACGATTGCTCATTGGTTAATAAGATGATGGGTTTATCGGCAGGAGAAAAATTAGGCTGGTTGGTTAATTTCCCTTCCCGGTATTTCCATTGTAAATAAGATCGCTGACTTAAAAATTTTAAAACCTCATCATGCACATTACCGCCGGTATTATACCGAAGATCAAATATCAACGCCTCTTTTTTATTGAGCTCCTGCGTCATATCAATTATAAATTGCTCCAGCTCGCCCTGGCCCATATTTTTCATATACCCATAAGCAATTTTACCTTTCCCTTTTTCATCCACTCTTTTTTGGTTATCATCAATCCATTCGTCATACAGGTTGGCAGCCAGTGTAGCTTGTGGATGAATTTTTACATGTACCTGCTGCCCGTTTCTGATGAATGTAAGTTTCAGTTCTTTGTCTAAAGAGGGTTGGGTAAAATAAAAATTGCGGTCTTTGTTTTGTTCAATGGTTACATCATTTACTTTCATCAATATATCGCCGGGTTGTACAGCTATACTTTTACGGTCGGCGGCAGAACGTTTTACTACATACTTTACTTTATAAGGTTCTGCTGTTTCAAAAACAATTCCTGTTTCCATTGTACGGCTTTGCAATGCAATAGTTTCATCATCACCAAATGTACCAAAACCCTGGTGCGATGAATTTAATTCCCCCAGCATATCATTTTGCAATAACCTTAAATCGGCACGGGTATTTAATTGTGGCAAAAACTGTTTGTAGTAGTCCCTCGTTTTTTCCCAGTTAAGGCCATTAAATTTTTCATCGTAATAATTTTCTTCCATTTGTGCCCATGCTTCATAAAACATCTGATTAAATTCTTCTGCAAGGTTTCTGCGGAAAGTGTAACTGATATTGATCGGCTCTGCTTTATTACCATCAAGATTAAGCTTATTAATGATACCATTGGTTAACACATATAATTTATCGCTTACCTCAGTTATATCAAAACCAAAGCTGCCATCGGTGCCGGCAATTTTTTCTGTTTTATTTTGTTCAAACGGCTCAATCACGGTTTTCCATAAAGCGCTTTTCCCTTCGCTATGATTACTTGCGTACAACACGGTTGTTTTATCTCCCTTTTGATATACATTCTGTAGAAATTGTGTGCCGAATGACGGGCTAACCTGTTCCAGTCTTTCCATTATCAAATCAGTATCGATTGTGATTGGTTTAGGTGCAGCAGCATCTGCAACTTTTTTTGCAGTATCCTTTTTTTCTTCTTTAAACAGTTCATTAAATTTATCGGCACGGTAAGGTTCATCCAGTTTTTCTAATGGTAACCGATACACTTTTGCATTGGGCATACCAAAAGGATAGGAAGGTTTTAACCTTTGCGAAGTGAAGTAAATATATTTGCCATCTCCACTCCACAACGGATCAGTTTCTGTAATGCCTGTATTGGTAAGGTTGGAGGTTTTGTTATCTTTTATATGATGTATAAAAATATCCTGTTCAAAATTTCTATAGGCAGTAAATACCACATACTCATCATTAGGTGAAAAACCGGGGTTACTGTTTTGAAAACCCCATACCTCATCTTTTACAATAGTTTTAGGTTGCAGAGTTTTTAAATCCATCAGCCGCACTTCATCCCTGCCGCTTAAAAAAACAGCCAGTGTTCTTTTTTTATTCACTACAATACTCCGGTTATTTTTTTTATCGGATGTTAATGGTTTGGGTAACCCGCTGCTGTCGGCACGTATGGTATAGCAATTGGTATAACCATCCAGTGTTTGTGTAAACAGCAAAGTTTTATTATCACTCATCCATTTTACTTCTGTTACCCTTTCTGTCGATTTCCTGCTTACCTGCTGCACAAATTTTCCTTCCGCATCACTTACAAATAATTCGCCACGGGAAATAAAAACCAGTTTTTTTCCGTCGGGAGAAACATCGAATGCTGAAATACTTCCTTTTACTTCAAAGTCTTTTTCTTTCGGCAGAATGTTATTTCTTATTACAGCTACATTAAGTTTTTCAGTTTTATCAGTACGCACATCATACAACCACAACTGGTAATCTTTTTCAAATACCACTTTTCCGCCATTGGCATTTACTAAAGGTGTTTTTATAGAAGAAGAAAAACTGGTGAGGGCTTTCTTTTTTCCATTATCAAAAGTGTAGAGGTTGTACTCATCATTACCTTCATCAGAAATAAAATATACAGCACCGTTCTTATCAATAGATGCTGAAAAATCTTTTCCCTGCCAGCTGGTATATTTTTTATGCTGCTTTGTTTTAAAGTTATACGATTGTATATCGGGGTTAAATGCGCCTTTATATCTTTTGCGCTGTACCTGGTTATTACTTTCCCAGGTATCGTTAAAAAATATTTCGCCGCTGGTGGGATGCTCCACTAAATTATGATCGAACTGAAAAAAATAATTGCCAAATACACGTTGTGGTGTACCACCGGCAGCAGCAACTTTAAATCCTGCTATCTGCCCCATGCGGTTGCTGTTGAAATAAATGGTTTTTGCATCCCAGCTCCAGCTGGTTACCTCATCATTGCCACTGTGGTAAGTAATTTGTTTTACTTCGCCGCCGCTTACCGGCATTATAAATACATCTGCATTGCCATATTGCCTGCCGGTAAATGCGATCCATTTCCCATCAGGCGAAACCCTTGGGCTTGTTTCGTATCCCTGCATGGCGGTAAGGCGGGTAGCCTGGCCATCTTTTACATCGGTCTTCCACAGGTCACCTTCAAAACTAAAGATAACAGTAAGCCCGTCGGGTGTAATACAGGGGTTAGACAAAAAATAAGCCTGCTGGCCCTGTACATTGATGAATGCAAGCAGCATTAAAGCAATAACACATAAATATCTGTTCATAAAAAAAGGTTTTGGATAATCAAGTTACACCCAAAACCGTTTGCAGATATACCGTTTGTAAAAAAATAATATTCAGTTTAGCCGCTCTTATTTACACCAGCACATTTACATCTTCGGCTACTCTCTGTTTCTCCCCAAAGGAGAGAGGAAATGGAGTAAGTTTAGCAAAGAATGACGTTTGATATTTTGGAAAATAAATTTTAAGACGGCATATCCATTTCATCATCTGTCTTACAATAACGCTTCCGCTATTTTCATACTCAGGAAAAATATATTTCTGCATTATTAAATATGCAGTAATGGTTTATCCTATATTTTTACAAAAATTTTTTTAATGGAGTATAAAGTGAGTGATGTAAAACCTGCCGTGCAAATACATACCTGCCATAATTGCAAACACCGGTTTGCCGGGAAAATATGCAACCAATGCGGCGAAAAAGTTTTTAAAGAAGAGCAGCTTACTGCCAAACACTTTTTTCATCAGGTGATAGATTTTTTCTGGCATTGGGAAAACAAAGTTTTAAAAACCATTAAACTCAATTTTTTTAAACCCGGCTTTATAACTAAAGAAAATTTAAATGGCGTACGGGTGCCTTATGCTAACCCGGTGCAGCTGTATTTAGTGGTAAGCCTTGTTTTTTACCTGATTGTTACAAAAGTGAATGTATCAGATTATACACCTACCTATGGAGATCATCATTATTACGGACTATCTGGCTATGCTGCATTTAAATGGGCAAGGCCATTAGATGAAAAAGTTGTAAATGCAATTGACAGTGCATGGACACGTAAAGGGCGTATTATGCAGCGTGAAATACAAGATGAACTGAACAGCAATTTACAAGCAGATGGAAGGTTTAAATTAATGGGCAGGAATAATACAGACAGTTTTTATATCCCTGCCGGCAAAACAAGTGTTTATGCATTCCGCCAAATGATGGGTGCAAGATGGACCTTGTTTCATTCTACAGTAGGCACTTACGGCAAAACACTCATATTTTTACTGTTGCCTGTAATTGCAGCTTTTCTGTTTTTACTTTTCTTTAAAAAAATAAAATACTACGGGGCGGCATTAATATTCAGCACCCATTTTATGGTGTATAACCTTTGCTTTTTTATGCTTCATGCACTTATAAATGTAGCCCCAAAATATATCAGTGCCGATTTAGGAGGTTGGATGCTGAAGCCTTTTTTGTATGTTTTTTATAATGATATTACCAGCCCAATATCGAATTTTATTTTTGGCAGCGAATTTGAATTTATGCATTTTCTATTCTGGATGCCCTGGCTTTTTATTGCCATAAAAAGACTTTTTAACACACCATGGTGGAAAAACTTACTGATAAGTTTCTTTTTAAGCAAGGTGTTTTACTTTTTAATTTACGGGGTGCTAAAAAAAATTGTAATAGCAGTTACTATCTGGAGTATGCACTAAACATACACAGGTGCTGAGGTAAGGGTGTTAATGTCAATTTTAATTTGCTGCAATAGTCTTTCTTCAAGCACATTTGCAAAGGTTTCAAAATATTCAATAGCGTCTTCTTTTTTATTGCGCTTTAACCAGCGGAAACCGCCGGGTAAATGATTGAGCACTTCTTTGTCAGTTAAATACTCTACATGATGTATGTCTGTGGGGGTTAAGCCAATTTTTTCTAACTGAGAAATAATTAAGGAAACAGGCGTACCTGTATTGGTGCAAAATTCCTGTGCCAGCTCCGTCCACTCGCCAACGGCCTCCTGTGCATGGCGCCGTATCTGGCCTTCATCCATTTTAGTTACCACCTGCAGCAGGTTGCCGCAGTTGCAGGCACCATGATGGCCCCATGAATAATTTGCACCATTTTGTAAACGGCTGGCTGTTTCTCTTAACGCCTGTATTAATTCAAAAGTGGGATGTGCCATAAACTGAATTTATTATACTAAACAACCGTAAACCGAATTTGTTTAGCCGCCCCACCATGGCGTCATCATACCGGCAAGAGACATGCCTGTTAAATATACCAGCGCCAGTAAAAATGCCAACAGAAAAAATTTAAAAGTATATGCCAACCGGTGGGTACTGGGCCTTAATATATTTTTAAATATAAAAACCACGTAAAATAAAAAAAATGTTATAAACCATATATAGGTAAACCCTCTGCCCTCTTCTTTTAAAATTAAAATTTTTGCACCCCTGTATATTTCAATTAACAAAAGCATAAGGCTTAGCTGCGCTGTTAAATAAGTATTTATTAAAAAGTGCTGCCAGTAATTATATTTTTCTTTACGCAGCGCCAGCCATGTGGCAAAGCTTGCAAACGGTATCATTATAAAAAAGAACACACTCAAATACTGCCACAGAAAACCCAGTTTACCATAGGTTACTTTCATACCCATTTGTGTGCCGAAAAAAACAGTAGCTTTTCTAATTAGCCCCGACAGTAAAATATACAATGTTGCCATAAGCACCACGTATGCAAAAGGGCGAAAATGTTTTACCCTTTTTCCTGCTAAATACTCCCGTAAAGTTTTGCCCGGCCGCAGCAATAATTCTTTAAAAGTGTAGCCAAATCCTTTATCAATATGAAAAATGGAATGCGGTATGTCATGCAAAAAATACTTTATGCCAATAGCTTCTACTTTGGCCGACTGGCCGCAGTACGGACAGAAGTTGCCTTTAAAATGATGGTCGCAGTTTTTACAAATAATTGTTGACATGTTTTATATTACTACGTTTATCATCTTATTCTTTACATAAATTACTTTCTTCGGCACTTTCCCTTCTAACCATTTTTGCACCACTTAAGCCCCCTCTATCTCCCCCCGAAGGGGGAGGAAATGGAGAAGATTTAAGCGACGATGATTTCTGTGTTTTACACTACAACATTTATCATCTTATTTTTTACATAGATAACTTTCTTCGGCGCTTTGCCTTCCAGCCATTTTTGCACCACTTCATTTTCGGCAATAATTTTTTCTACATCTGCTTGCTGCAGGTCTAAAGAAAGATTGATATTGGTTCTTACTTTGCCGTTAATAGAAACAGGGTATTCTTTACTGCTTTCCACTAACAAGGCAGGGTTGAATGTTGGATAGGAAGCATCTAATATCGTTCCTTCATTACCCAACTGACTCCACAACTCTTCTGCAATATGCGGTGCGTAAGGAACAAGAAGAATTAATATTTTTTCCAGCACTTCTTTTTTGTGGCACTTAACATCAAACAGATCATTCACACAAATCATAAAAGCACTTACTGCGGTGTTGAAAGAAAATTTCTCGGTATCTTCTTCAATTTTTTTAATGGTGCGGTGTAAAATTTTTAATTCGGCATCAGTGGCTTTGTCATTGTTCCAAACTTTACCTTTTAACTCATCATTAAACAAACGCCACAGTTTTCTTAAAAAACGATGTACACCTTCAATGCCTTTATCATCCCAGGGTTTGCTGGCTTCTACCGGACCGAGGAACATTTCATACATTCTAAAAGTATCTGCTCCGTATTTTTTACACAACTCATCGGGGTTAACGGTGTTGTATTTTGATTTAGACATTTTTTCTACTTCGGAGCCGCAGATGTATTTGCCAGTTGAGTTTTGTGAATACAGAAAGCTATCTTCTAAAACAAATAAAGCATTTGCATATTCACCATTCTTCCATTTTTTAAATTCATCAATATTTAATTCAACTCCATCGACCATGTTAACATCAACATGGATTTGGGAAATTGTAACTGTTTCGTTTTCCTGAATTTGTTTACCTGTAAATTTTTTATTAGGCCCATCAAATGCTATGCGATTCACTAAATTAGCTGCGTATCTTTTATCACTTCTACATTTTTCAGCAATCCCATTCGATATAAATAGAGTTAAGTTAAAATCACTAAATTTTAAATTGGCAGCAGAATCTATTCGATACACAAACCTACTACTCCCCTGTATCATCCCCTGATTCAATAACCTTTTAAACGGTTCATCATATCCAATCAACCCTAAATCAAATAATACTTTTGTCCATAAGCGGCTGTACAATAAATGCCCCACTGCATGTTCGGTGCCGCCAATGTACAAGTCCACCTGGTTCCAGTAATCGCTGGCTTTTCTATCACAAAAAGTTGTTGCATTGTGTGGGTCCATGTAGCGTAAAAAATACCAACTGCTACCGGCATAGCCAGGCATGGTGCTGGTTTCTCTTTTGACCTCACCCCCAACCCCTCTCCCAGGGAGAGGGGAGTTTGACTCTGCTGCTTCGGGAATACTTTCTTTACTGGAAAGCGCCTGTTCAATATTTTTTAAAACTGTATTTAATGCATTGTTTACTTCATCATTTGTAAAACGAACCATGGTAAAACCCTGCTCTGCTAACCAGCTTTCTCTGGCGGTATCAAACTTAATTTGATCCGCTTCATTATGATAACCACCATCAATTTCAACAATCAATTTTTTTTCTAAACAAACAAAATCAGGAATATATCCTGCAATCGGATGTTGCCTTCTGAATTTACAATTGGCAATTTTTCTGTTTCTAACTTCCTGCCAAATAATATCTTCTTCAACAGTGGCGTCTTTTCTGTTTTGCTTTGCAAATTGTAATGTCCTTCTCCATTCATCTTTAGTACTGTTCATGTACCCGGGGTCTTTAATCCCCCTCTCCTTTGGAGAGGGGTTAGGGGTGAGGTCAACATGAGTACCCGTTAAGTTTACCCAATCTGTTAAATTCGATAATGGTCCTTCACCTTCTCTGCCCGGCCCGTATTTATCTACATGCGGTAATTCCAATGGTAATTCATCAGCATCCAAAGGCACAGCAATACCATCACTCCAGATGATAGGAAATGGCTCTCCCCAATAACGCTGACGGCTGAAGCCTGCATCCCTCATGCGGTAATTCACTTTTCTTTTGCCAATGCCTTTTTCTTCTAATTTTTGTAACACTATTTCTGCAGCCTCCATCATCTTCACCCCGTTTAAAAACCCACTGTTTTCTAAAACGGCTTCCTTGGTTGCATTAGCTTCCGTACCATTAAAATAACTACCGATAATATTGGTGATGGGAATATTAAAATGCTGTGCAAATTTAAAATCCCTTTCATCGCCGCAAGGCACGGCCATAATTGCGCCGGTGCCATAGCCTGCCAAAACATATTCACTTATCCAGATAGGAATTTGTTTACCATCAAAAGGATTGATTGCATACGCACCCGTAAAACAACCCGTAATTTTCTTCTCCGCCATTCTATCCACATCACTGCGGCTTTTTACATACGCAATGTATTCATCTACTGCAGTAGTTTGTTCTGCTGTTTTAATCTGTTGCACTAAATCCAGTTCCGGCGCTACTACCATAAAGTCCACGCCAAAAATAGTATCGGGCCTTGTGGTATATACCGTCAGGCGTGAGTGGTGAGACGTGAGTGGAGCATTCGAATTCGCAGGCTCTTTACTCACGCCTGACGATTCACTACTCACGACATCAAATGTAATTTCTGCTCCCTGGCTCTTCCCTATCCAGTTACGCTGCATTTCTTTCATGCTGTCGCTAAAGTCAACAGTTTCCAAACCTTCTAATAAACGATCAGCATAAGAAGTAATACGTAAATACCATTGGCGCATTTTCTTTTTCTCTACCGGGTGGCCGCCACGTTCGCTTACACCATTCACCACTTCATCATTGGCTAATACAGTGCCTAATGCTTCACACCAGTTTACTTCGCCGTATTTGCTGAATGCTAAACGGCGGTTCATTAAAATTTCTTCCTGCTGTTGTTTGCTGTAGCCATTCCATTCTGC
>JAYVJU010000366.1:0-4123 GCA_043769035.1 Ferruginibacter sp. | reverse complement strand
GTAAAGTATTGGTATTTATCACGGATGTCTTCCGGCATATCAATATATTCAATTACAGGTGCTTTATCCATCCCTGCAAAAGTTGCTTTTACAAGATCATTAAAAGACCTGGCTTTACCGGTACCCAGGTTATAAAGGCCGTTAGATAATTTCATTGAGCTGGTGGAGATCTTATTGGTTTCCTGCATCAGCCAGTAACAGACATTGATCACATCTTTTACATAAATAAAATCACGAAGCTGTTCGCCGTCCTTAAAACCTTCTTTATGCGACCGGAATAATTTTACTTTTCCATTTTCTTTTATTTGATTAAAAGAATGAAAGATAACACTGGCCATCCTGGCTTTATGATATTCGTTGGGGCCATACACATTAAAAAACTTAAGGCCTGCCCAAAACGGCGGACAAAAATTTTCATTCTCTGCATGATGAACAGCCCATTTATCAAACTCGTTTTTTGAAATACCGTAAGGATTTAACGGGTGCAGTGTTTCTATTACGTAATGGCTGTCGTTATAACCAAATTCGCCGGCGCCATAAGTTGCAGCCGATGAAGCATACACCAACGGGATTTTATTAAGCGTACAAAAAGCCCATATCTTTTGCGAATACTCAACATTCAATCTTTTATGAATGCTGTAATCAAATTCAGTAGTATCGGTTCTTGCACCCAGGTGAAAAACAAAATCAATTTTTATTTTTTCTATATTGATCCAGTCGAAAAAATTTTCCCTTTCCACCCTTACCAAATATTTTTTATGCAGCAGGTTCAGTTCTTTATCATCTTCATCAAACTCATCTACCAATATTAAATTTTCAAAACCCTGCTGGTTAAGATAGCTTACCATACAGCTTCCAATAAAGCCTGCAGCACCGGTAACTATTATGTTGGAGTTGGTATTCATATTTTTATAGGGCAGCTAATGCATGTTCACTTTCATGCCCGGCTAACAGGTTTCCAATTGCATTATCATATTTATCTTTCCATTCCGTTACAGTACCCCAGCTTTCATTATCAATAATTATTTCTTCGGCTGTTACATTGCCTAAAAATGCAACTTCAAACGGTTCCAGTTTTTCTAACAACTGCACAAAATCGGGGCGCTTTTCTTTTGCTACCGAAACCACCACACGGCTCTGGCTTTCGCCAAACCAAAAAGCATCTTTTCTTATTTCGGTATTCAGATTGTTTACATTAAAGCCTAAGTTATTATTAAAACAGCTTTCCATTAATGTTATAAATAAACCACCTTCACTTACATCATGTGCCGATTCAATCAGTTTATGAGTAATCATTTTATGAATGGCTTTCTGCAAATTAAATTCTTCATCCAGGTCAAAGTAAGGAGCAGGTGAAAATTCAACGCCACAAATTTTATGTAAATACTCCGATGAGTTAATATCATTTCTCGGTATGCCGATTAAATAAATTTCATCTTCAGTTTCTTTAAAATCCATTGTCATTTTACAATCTGCATTGTCTAATAATCCCACCATACCAATTGTAGGTGTTGGATATACTGCTCCGTCAGGCCCCTGGTTATAAAAACTTACATTACCGCCGGTAACCGGCGTATCAAATTTTATACAGGCTTCGCCCATTCCCTTAATGGCATTTACAAATTGATAATATACCTGTGGATCGTAAGGGTTACCAAAATTTAAACAGTTGGTAACACCAAGTGGTTCGCCACCACTGCACACAATATTTCTTGCCGCTTCTGCAACAGCAATCATGGCACCTTTGTACGGATCGGCAAAAACATAACGGCTGTTACAATCTGTTGTAAGTGCCAATGCTTTATTGGTTGGTTTTGCAATTACAATAGCGGCATCACTTGGCGCATTGGTACTGGCATTGCCTGCACCCACCATACTGTCGTATTGTACATACACCCATTTTTTGCTGGCAATATTTGGTATTTGAATTAATTGCTCTGCCACAGCTTTTAAATCTGTTGCAACAGGAATTGTTGCTGCATCAAAAGCTTTTATCTTTTCAAAATATTTTGGTTCGGTATACTCCCTGCTGTTTTGCGGAGCACCGCCGCCTAATACTAATTCATAGGCAGGTAACTGTGCTTCTAAAATTCCATTCATATAAAAATGAAGTAAACCATCATCTGTTACTTCACCAATTTCGCTGCAGGGCAAATCCCATTTTTCAAAAACATCAAGCACTGCTTTTTCTTTTCCTTTTTCCACCACCATCAACATCCGTTCCTGGCTTTCGCTTAATAATAATTCCCAGGCCTTCATATTTTTTTGGCGGGTGGGTACTTTATCAAGATCGATACGCATACCCATTTCGCCTTTTGCACTCATTTCGCTGGTGCTGCAAATAATACCTGCGGCACCCATATCCTGCATACCAACAACTGCACCTGTGGTCATCACTTCAAGGCAGGCCTCTAATAATTTTTTTTCCTGGAAGGGATCGCCTACCTGTACTGCCGGCAGATCTTCTGCACTGTCTGCAGTAATATCTGCACTGGCAAAACTTGCACCACCAATACCATCTTTACCTGTTGCGCTGCCTACAAAAAAAACAGGGTTGCCTTTTACTGTACCCGATGTTGCAGAAATAGTTTCACCGTTTTTTAAAATACCCACGCTCATTGCATTTACCAATGGATTGGTATGGTAACAGTCTTCAAAATATACTTCGCCACCAACTGTTGGTACACCAAAGCAATTACCATAATGGCCAATGCCATGTACCACGCCAGCTAAAAGATGTTGTGTTTTTGCTTCTTTTAAATTACCAAAACGTAAACTGTTTAAAGATGCTATGGGTCTTGCACCCATGGTAAAAATATCACGGTTAATACCGCCAACACCTGTTGCCGCACCCTGAAAAGGTTCGATAGCAGAAGGATGATTATGACTTTCAATTTTAAATACTACACCGTAACCACCGCCGATATCCATCAACCCTGCATTTTCTTCACCGGCCTTTACCAGCATTTTTTTTCCATCACGGGGTAAGGTTTTTAGCCACTTAATAGAATTTTTATAACTGCAATGCTCACTCCACATGGCGCTGAAACAACAGAGCTCGGTAAAGTTAGGGGTGCGGTTAAGTTTTTGTTTTATTAATTCAAATTCTTCTGCTGTAATACGTAATTGTTCTGCAGTTTTTACTGTTACTTCCATAAATGATGTGGCGAAATTGTTTGAAAGTGCAAAGGTAACATCCTGATACTTTATTACAGTAGATAGAAAGTAAATATTTTAACTATCTTCCCACATTGAAAATTTACTGCATTGGATTACATTCTTTTTGTTGTTTACCTGTTGATACTTTGCTGGCTCATCACTAAAGTATCCTTTGTTAAAAAATCCGGGCTTAGCGCCAGGTTAATTGTATTGCTTTTTGTATTAAAAATTATAGCAGGGCTGGCCATTGGCTGGATATCTTATAATACTTACAACACCGGCAACGATTACTGGGATGTAAACCGGGAGGGTTGGAAAGAGTACCAGATATTATTGAATAACCCAAAAGAATATTTTACCAATATTTTCCACTCTCACTATACCAAAGGCTATGGCGGTTTATTTGATTCTTTTCAGTCTTTCTGGAATGATCTGAGAAATAACATCATTATTAAATTTCTTTCTGTTTGCGATATTTTTAGCCAGGGTAATTATTATATAAACAGTTTGTTTTTCAATTTCATTTGTTTCCTGGGCCATGTAGCATTTTACAGGGTTTTTATCCAGGTTTATAAAAAGCAGCAGCCGGGTGTAATTATCTGCTGTTTCCTGCTGCCATCAATGCTCTATTTTACTTCGGGTGTGCAAAAAGATGGGATTGTGTTTACCACGCTGGGCTTTTTATCATACGCCGTTTTTCAATCTTTACATCAAAATGTATTTAGTAAAAAAAGAGTGCTTGTAATAATTCTTGCATTTGCGGTATTATTTTTAATAAGGAGTTATGTTTTAATAAATGTTTTACCTGCACTTATAATATGGGTACTGGTTAAAAAATTTAACTGGCCACCGCTACGGAGCTTTGTTATTGGATATGTAATATTGGGCTTACTCTTTTTTAATATCAACAGTGTTTTTAAGGCTGTAAATCCACCTGCAACCGTTGTACAAAAGCAAGCCGATT
>JAYVJU010000365.1:0-3658 GCA_043769035.1 Ferruginibacter sp. | reverse complement strand
CGGAGTGGGTGTACTTAACAGGCATACAATAAAGGTAGGGTTTGGCAGTATTAAAAGCAAAGCACTTTTCTGCAGCGGGGTTTCACAGTTACAGTTTTAGCAGGTTAGGGGAGTTGTGTGAAAACCCCGCTGGGACGGTTTGATAAATAAAATTAGTTCTTTTATTTATTAAATTAATGAAAGCAGGTGCAGGGAATTAATAGCTGCTTATTTAATTTTTAATGAAGCCCTGATCTCTTTGGCTACCGGTGTCCATGCTTCAATATCTTTTTTGGTACAGTTGAAAGTACAGAGCAATAACTTATTATCCAGGTCGGTGAAGAATAGCAGATTATAGATCTCGGTATCAATAGCAGGGGTTATTAATTCCAGGTAGCCAACTTTTTTCCCGTTTATTACTATAACACCACTGTCTAGCCAAACAGCTGTTGGGTAAGAGGTTTTAAAGGTTTGCACAAAATTATCTTTGTAGGCTGTTATTACGGTTTGATTGGCCTTGCTTTGTGTAAGATTAAAGGCAACATTAATACCGCCGCTTTCATTAGTATATACCAGGGTTGGCCGCCGCTGCGAAGGATATTTTAATTTCAGCATTTCCTCATCCATTATGCCAAACCCTTTGGGGATTTTCAGTTCAACTTTATTATTCAGAAACAATTTTGTTTCCAATTCAATTGTTGCAACTGCTGCCGAAATTAAAACAAGGGTTAACAGTGCAAGTACAAAGGGTTTTAAATATTTCATTTGCGATGTTTTATTTTTTGCAATAAGCACTTGATGCTTCTATTGGGTATTTTTTATCAAGGTCTACATCGTTGAAACTTTTTTTAGCACCCCAGGAAAATATTTTTTCAAATATGGGCAGGAGCTTCCTGTTTTTTATTTTCCCTAAAAAATAAACCTCGTGTTCTTTTTCTTTAATGCCCATTTCGTATAAAATGGTATTGTGCTCAACTATTCCTATCTCATGAAAGTATTGCATCATTCTGAAGTATTCGCAAACATTGCCGCTTTCTAAACTGCCGGCAAAATAAAAGGGCATAAACCAGCCAATGATATAACAGGAAAAAGAAATGATCTTACCAATGATATGAAAACGTACCTCGTAGTATTTTGATACAGGGATATCATACCGGCGCATAATAGTAAGCACTTCTTTACGGTGATTCCATTCATCCAGCTCAATTTGTTTGATGGCTGCTTTTTCAATTTTATCTTTAACAGATCCGGCATGGCCCTGGTAGGCGAAGGCTGCTGCTTTTTCTGCCGAATAGGCCCTTTGTAATAAGTCGGTTAGTGCTTTGTGATTTAGGTTCAATAGAGTTCGGTTTTATTTCTGTCGAATTTTATTTAATCTCATTGATGATAGTTTCAGGCCAAGCAATATATTCACTGTATTGACCTTTTTTCATCTGTGCGCCTTTGCTTTTACCTAAGTTTGTTAAAATAGTTTCATCATTTTTCTTTTCAATCCAATTTAATTTTTCAAATTTCAAATTGAGGTCTTTACTGGAAATGCCCAGTTCTTTCGATAATGCAGTTGCTGAGAAATATTTGGTGGTAGCTGTAATGTTATTGTTAGATTCTACTTTTGTGGCTTGTTGTACTTTATTTTTTTCATATTCACCATGGTCAATTTGTTTTGATATTGGTTGCGTACTACTTTGAGTTTTGTAGGCAAAGCGTTGACTTGTAGTGTTTATATAATCTACTTCTTTATATGCTTCTTCAAAAAGCTCGAGATCATTTGCATTTGCTTTTTCAATAAGGACTCCCATTTCTTTATTATTAATCATAGAAAAGTCATACAAATTAAGAGAAGTAATAATCATCTTTTCATCATTCAAATAACATTTTGCATGTAAGTCATCTTTATATTTTAGGATTACAAATTGTAAGCTTTCCAAAAACTTCATCTCATCAGGATTAAGCTCAACTTTTCCAAAAATTACTGTTGTTATCTTGTCTTTACTATTTCTATATGATAATAATTCTTTAAGATCTCTTGAAAGTTTTAAATAAGGAGAGATTAAAATCAAAGTCTGCCCAGCGTCTTTAATTAAGTCTTCAATTTCTGAAACTGATTTCTTTGTGTTTAAAAATTTTGCCATTTTATTTTAGTTTAGTTGTTATGAGTATGACTGTATTTTTATAAATGTAGCCAACTTTGTATTTGAATAATACACGGTACAATTAATAATTGTTTCTCAATTTAAAACTGCACCGGTAATATTGCCTTACTGCAATGTAGTAAAAATTATAATATTTAAAATCAATACCCCTTGCTGTAATAAAACTACCTTTGTGGGCTATCAGCCGGGTTATCGCTACCCGATTTATCGGGTGGAGGAAAGTCCGGACAGCAAAGGGCAACACACCGGTTAATGGCCGGTCTGGATATGGGTAGTGGCAACACTACACATGAAAGGAAGAAAGTGCCACAGAAAATTACCACCACCAACTTGTTGGGGGCCAGGGTGAAAACGTGAGGTAAGAGCTCACGGGTTTTTGCAGTAATGCATTAATTGGGTAAACCTTGTGTGCTGTAATGCCACGTATATCAATGGTTGAGGGCGGCCCGCCTGATATTGCGCAAGCAGTAACGTTGAAGGGTAGGCAGCAAGATTGTAACAGTAATGTTGCAGCCAGATAAATGATAACCGTTTCCCGATTCGTCGGGAGATACAGGATCCGGCTTACAGGCTGATAGATTTTTATTTTTGCCGGGAAGAAGGTAAGGCGTATTTTTTTCGTCTTACCTTCTTCCCGGCAATTTTTTCTAAACTTCTAAACTTCTAAACCCCTAAACTCCTAAACCAACAACTACTCACCTTTCTTAAACCTCCCTTCATTCACATCCATAATAAACTGTATCAACCCAGGAAAGTAATTCTTCTGGTCGTCGTACATGCTCATGTGGCTGCCTTCGGGGCAATATAAATAACGACCGTTCTGTACCTGTGTACTCATCCATTTCATGTGCTCAGGGTCCATAGTGTCGTGCTTGCCGCCAATGGTAAGCGTGGGTACTTTTATTTGTGGTAGTTGTTTTTTTACATCCCAGTTTGCCAGGTTACCAGCAATACCAAATTCACTCGGCCCCTGCATGGTTACATATAGACTTTGGTTCATTTTATTAAATGAACGTGTCATTGGCTCGGGCCATTTATCTAAAGGAATACGGCAAATATGTTTGGCATAAAAATGCGGCATCAGCAATCCCATATATTTTGGATTGGAAAAATCACCACTCTTTTCTATCTGCCTGATGGTATCTAAAACTTTTGGATCGAACTGCGGCGCCAATACTTCCTGTGCGTATTTACCATAGTCGGGGGCGCTGCTCATCATATTACTGATGATAAGGCCTTTTAAATTATCCTGGTATTTTAATGCGTATTGCATGGCCAGTACGCCTCCCCAGGAGTGGCCAAGCAGGTAAAAATTATCTTTGTTAAGGTTTAATGCTTTACGCACCTGTTCCACTTCTTCTACAAAGCGTGGCAGATCCCATAGCGTAGTATCTTTCGGATTATCTGAAAGGCCGCAGCCCAGCTGGTCGTAATAAATAAATTCAATGTTCAGCGGATCGAAAAAACTTTCAAAGCATTCAAAGTATTCGTGTGTAGCACCGGGGCCGCCATTTAATAACAGCACT
>JAYVJU010000364.1:0-5002 GCA_043769035.1 Ferruginibacter sp. | reverse complement strand
GTGATATTAATATCCAGATTACTGCGGATGCTGGCTCTTTTATATTGATACCCTTTTACAACACCTTTTTGATTTAAGTAATCGCCGGCAATAAAATATTTTACATCTTTGGTACCGCCAGAAATACTAAGGTTATAATTTTTTATCTGTCCGTTTTGAGACACTTCTTTTACCCAATCGGTAACTATACCCGATGCATAATTAGCTTTTTCTGCAATAGTAGGTACTGCATCTGCATTAACTACGCCACTTTGTGTTTTCCAGTCGGCATACTTCTGTACATATTGTGCTGCATCCATTGGTGTAAGTTTGTGTGCAAAACCTTCGCCACCTGCATAAGTGGTAAACCGGATAGCAGGTTTGCCTGTAGTACCTCTTTTTGTAGTAACAAGAATTACACCGTTAGCACCTTTTACACCATAAATAGCAACAGCAGATACATCTTTTAAAACATCTACCGAAGCAATGTCATTTGGATTAATATCATTTATAAATCCTGCAAATGGCACACCATCCAAAACCACTAATGGACCTGTACCAGCTGTAATAGAATTTACGCCTCTTATTAAAACATTAGCAGAGCTACCAGGCACCGATGAATTTTGTGAAATATTTACCCCGGCAACAGAGCCCTGTATTGCATGCAATACATTAGTTACAGGTAATTGTGATAATCTTTCTTTAGGTACCGAACTTACAGAGCCGGTAACATCGCTACGATTTTTTGTACCATAACCTATAACAACTACTTCGTCAATATCTCGCTGGTTTACCTGCAATACAACCGCAATATTATTGCGGCCTTTTATGGTTACTTCCTGTGTTTTAAAGCCTACAGCACTTATTAGCAGTACCGCATCGTTTGACGATACGCTTAAAGAAAAGCTACCATCCTCTTTTGTAGTAGTACCATTGGAAGTACCTTTTTCCAGTACACTTACTTTGTTTAATCTCTGGTTACCAGCATCCGTAACTACCCCTGTAATTACAATATCGCTTTCAGCTTCGGGTAATTTGCTTTTCTCTTTTTCGTCTGCAATTACCACCAGGTTATACCCTACCACTTTAAATACTAATGGTGTTTTAGCCAGTATTTTTGTAATTACATTTTCAATTGGCTGATCCTGCACTTTTATACTCACTTTATCGCATAGCGATAAATCGTAATCTTTATAAACAAAACGGAAAGAAGTTTGGCTTTCGATAATCTTAAATACCTTTTTTAAGGAGGTATTTTCCAGATTGAGCGAAATTTTTTCCTGTGAATAAAGCTTGCCTGCAAAAGATTGAAATGTAAACAAGCAGGTTAATACAAATGTTAATTTCATAATCAGCAAAGTTTTGGCAACTGTGGAAGTGGCATACCAAGGCACGCTACATCGGTTTTTTTTCATAACTTAGTTTTGAATTTGTTAATGAATAGCGCTCCTGCAAGAGCGTTTGTTCTCGGCATTTTAATTAACGGGGAGTGCTTCAACATTCTCCGTTTTTCTTTTTAATTTTTAATGGAATTTGTTCATACGCAATTTTAGTAAGGTTTACAATCGTTAATAAATAAATTACCAAATAGTAACAGTAGCTCCTTTAACCTGGTAGTGCAGGTGCGCTGCTAAACATAAAGCTTCCAATACATCGGTAAGCGGTTTATTTTCAAACACACTGGTAAAACGAAATGATTTAGCCTTTTCATTTTTCAATTCAATTGTCACATCATACCAGCGTTCTGTTTCGGCTAATATCTTTTCCAGCTGTTCATTATCAAAAGCCAGTTTATTTTTCACCCACATTGTTTCGGTGATCTCATTTTCAGCTTTATTAATGCGTACTTTTTTCATTTTCACCATCTGCCTCTCTACATCATCGGGCCCTGCACTATCTGCAACTGCGGTAATATTATTAGTTAAAACCAATTTGTCATTGGGCTTTAAAATATATTTTTTATCCGGATTTTTATGCAGGAAAATCTCTACCGAACCACGTAGCAAAGCAGTTTCGCTGGTAGTTTCATTGGGGTAAGAACGCACATTAAAAGCTGTGCCTATTACTTTTATATCCATTTCGGTAGTATGAATAATAAAGGGTTTTTCTTTATTTTTTACCACATCAAAAAAAGCTTCGCCGGTAAGTTTTACCTCCCTGAATTTACCATTAAAATTTTCGTTGTATTCAATCTTACTATCCGCATTTAACCATACCTGCGTACCATCCGGTAATTGTATTTTTGATTTTGACCCTGCTTTTGTGGTTACTGTATTTTCGGCAAGCCGTACTGGCTTGATCTCTTTAGCACCGGGTAAAAAAGTGAATAATGAAATGATTATTATCGCTGCAACACTGGCTGCTACCCAGTACAATTTGTGTTTTGTATTATTCAATTGAACCAGCTTAGGTTCTTCATTCACTTCTTCAGGTTCCGTATTTTCAAATTGTAAAGCCGGTGCAGTAAGCTGGTTACTCAAACGCTGTAAATGTTTATCAAATGCTAATGGAGCATCTTCCTTGCTTATATTTCCCTTATTATTATGCCACAAATTGGTGATGAGTGCGGTCTTAGCACTTAAATGCGGTTGCTGCTGTAACAAGGTTTGGAGTTCAGCCAGTTCTTCAGCAGTAGCTTCGTTGGAAAGCTGCAAACTAAGGAGTAAAAATATTCTTTCTTCGTTCATACAGAATGCTAATATTGTATTAGACAAGAAGCTGCACAAAAAAGTACCAAAAGAAAAAAAATATTTTTTTTTGAGATGGAAATGCTGCTAGTGATCGGCAGACTTTACAAGCTGCCCGGCGTTTGATAAGATATAAGCCGGAATAATTTCAGCAATTTTACGGGTGGCAATAAAAACCTGGTTACGCACTGTTAATACAGAAATGTTAAGATGAGAGGCGACCTCTTTATAAGTAAACCCATCTTCTTTTACCATTTGAAAAATAAGCCTGCATTGTGGCGGAAGCGAACGGAAGCATTCATGAATCTGATGTAAAATATCTGCAGAAATACAAAGCTCCTCCGGATTACCAAAACTGATCACCGGTTCTATATCCATCTCATCTAAACTGGTTACCGGGTTCTTATAATTTTTTGTAATATAATTTAGAGAGAAATTTTTAGCAATAGTGTACAGGTATAATTTCAGGTTTTCAATTTCAGGAAGGCGGTTTCTTATCTGCCATATTTTAATAAATACATCCGACACCAACTCTTCTGCAGCTTCGCCGGATTTAACGTAGGAGAAACAATAGTTTTTTAATTTACTGAAAAGCATTTCATACAATTCCTGGTACGCTTTCATATCATCGTACAAAGCAATTCTACTTTGCAGTTCGCTTATTTTTTCCTTTTGCAGCAATTATTAAATTTGTTTTGGTACAACAATAGTAATATAAAATAAATTAATTTTTATTTCTTTTTATCAACCCTTGTATTCAATACAGTTTTTATGAATGTACTGATGGTACAAATAAATGATTCGCAAGAAAATTAAAACCGTTTTATATAAGTATGTTTTGTTTTTGAATTAAAATACATTATCCACCGCAGGCCTGCTGTAATTTTCTTTACCCTGCGAAACTTTTGGCATACCAAAATAAAAATACAATGTACGTTTTTTACTTCCGCTTACATGATTGAGTTCGCTCATGGGGCCATACACTCTTGTATTGGTGGTTAAGCCGGTTGCCAACTTTGTACCTATTGGCGGAATGCAATCCAGAAAGGAAATATTACCAACCGGAATTTCCGGATGTGGTTTTGCTGCAGCACTCAATGCGTAAAAATCAAAGAGACGAACAAACAATCCACTATCCGGCGATGCTACGTACAATTTACCTTCAACCGTACTTAACTCCATCCAGTTTACTTCACCATAATAGCCTTTGAACTCAGGATAAACAGCAGGAGAATAACCCGTATGCGTATTGTTATAAATATTTTGCCAAACATTTACCGGTGTGCCTGCCATACGGTTTTTCCATTGGCGGCTTGGTCCTTTGCCGAGGTAACGGTTTGATAATACATAGTTCTCCGGATAATTAAAACTGATACCGGCAAATGGTAAATCACCATTGGCAGTGTATTCGTATTCCATAGTTGTCCAGCCGCTGCTGTTCATTTTCCATTTTACATATTTCATATCGCCGCTGTAAGTAAACTCCACCACAGCATCGTTTCCTTCTTTGTAAGATTTAGAACTAACCACTGTTGCATTACCTTTTACCAGTACCGGGCCATTGTTGAATGACAGTACATAATCATTAGCAGTGTTTTTTGTAGTAACAAGATTGCCCGATTTTTTATCAAGCACCACACTCACTTCGCCACCGGTAATAGTATATAGTGTATCTGTTTCTTTAATGCCTGTTTCATCATTTTTTACAGTTATAAAATTTTGCAGTTGTGCTTGTTTGGTTTTTATTTCACTCGTCCATTTATATAATTCTTTTCCAAAATTATCTTTGGCAACAATAACCAATGCATCATAATTTTTATAATCAGCAGGCAGTTGCAAATTCAATACACCTTGCTTGGTAGCTGCAATATCTGGCGCAGCAATTGTTCCTTTTTGTTTTACCACATAGCCATCAAAGCGGTCGAAGGGTTTGCTAAAATCAACCAGTGCCCAATAGAAAGTGCATTGATTGGTGTTGAGATAATGAAAGCGGTTATCCACTACTATTTGCCCGCTAAAATTTTCTGGCAATTGCGTCGGAAGTTTCAATTGTATCGGAGAAAATATTTCTCTTAGTGCATAAAAACTTCCTTCTTTTTCCCGGTGTGGGCCGAGAATGCCATCATTTGCATTCAGTCCGTTTGCATCTAATACATTATTCAAATCGGTACGTACCACCGCTTCATCCACCAATGCCCAAATAAACACACCACCACTTTTTTGTGATTTCCAATGCAGGTTCCAGAAATCTTCCATAGCTGCACCGGCACCGCCATCATCTTGTGCATGCAACATTTCTGTTGGCATATAAATTAAAGAGTCGTTCAGTATTTTTT
>JAYVJU010000363.1:0-3991 GCA_043769035.1 Ferruginibacter sp. | reverse complement strand
TGCCGGATGTAACGGCATGGCAACTGGCGCCTGCAAAACAAAGCGAATCGGGATAAAGTAAATTCAGCGGTTTTAATTTCCTGAGGGTACTCAGCAGCGAAACGAAGTTGTCTAAATTTTTAAGGTAGCCCATTCCGCTGCTGTCGGGGTATTTTTTAGTTACGGTGTTGGCAAACAATATAGGGTTCATCCGCATCAGGTTAGTAATATAGATGAGTTTTTTTTCTTCCTCCGTCATATAATTGGCATTGGCTGCAGTATTGCAGACCTTGTATTTAGGCTGATTCCATTCTGCCGAAAAATTACTTAACGGCGATGGGGTTGCAGCATTATCAATTAGAGGGGAGGGTACATTTATAAATGCTGCCACAGGCAGGGCAAATAAAAACAGCAATAGATATTTCATGCGTAAAAGGTTTAGGGAAGAACATGATTTACGCTGCAGCAAAAAAAATATTGTAAACAGCTTGCTAATAAAATGTGAAAGCCTGTTGCGGTTGTAGTTGAAAAAAAGTTACTCCACTCTTTTTCCAAAAGGCATCATCGAAATTTCTATTAGTTTAAAATGCTGGCGGGCAAAGGGAATACCTATAATGGTGATGAACAGGATTAAACCAAAAACAACATGCATTAATGCCGTGTACAAACCACCGCAGAGCAGCCATATAATATTGAACAGTATATTAAGGCAGCCTGCATTATCGGAGCTGCTCACTACTTTTTTGCCAAAGGGCCATAATACCAACCCTGCCATTTTAAAACACTGCAAACCCCAGGGCACACCAACAATTG
The DNA here is from genome assembly GCA_043769035.1 of Ferruginibacter sp. Lineage (GTDB taxonomy): Bacteria > Bacteroidota > Bacteroidia > Chitinophagales > Chitinophagaceae > Ferruginibacter. The sequence goes on along the minus strand of JAYVJU010000363.1, from coordinate 3,199 downwards.
TAATACATAAAACAATGCCGCCAAATAAATAACCCAGTGCAGCAAAAAAGCCGCCGAAGATGAGCCAGATAAGATTACCGGGGAGATTCATGATACAAACTGTTTACCAAATATAGCAAACCAGCCGGTACGATGCCGACAGAAATGGTAAAACATCAAGCATGTTTGTCCTTTCGTCAAACATATTTTTACAGCGGGGTGCAGTATATTTCCTTTGTATGGTAAAGCAATCATTTTATAATTTAAAAAAGTAAAGCCATGAAGTCAATCATCACAAAAGCCCTGCTGCTTGTTTTTGGAGCAGCAGCGCTTTGTTCTTTTTCGCCCAGTTTTGGTGGCGAAGGTTTTGAACTCTCTCTTAACGGAAAAGTAATTTTACAGCAATTTGGTAAAGACCTGAACACGGTAAAAACCCTGCAGCTGGATGCTGCTACTACAAATGATAAAATAGCTATACGCTATCATCATTGTGGAAGGATTGGTAAAAACCGGGTGGTTACCATTAAAGACGGGCAGGACAAAATGCTGAAAGAATGGCGTTTTGCCGATGTGGCCGAGCCGGTTGCAGAAATGAGTTGTTATATAAGCGACATTCCTGCACTTAAAAAGGGCAACACTGTTTTAAAAGTATTTTATACTTCAACCGAATTGCCCGCTGGCAGGCAACTGGCCACACTTGTTACAGCAAATAATATTATGGCAGGCCGGGTGGGGAATTGATGTTTAAATGCTGTTGCTTAAAATAAACGCCTGGCGGTTGGCAGGCGTTTATTTATTTAGTTCTTTAAGATGTCGCAGATCTCTGTCTGGTTTTTTCCCTTTGATAACGGAAAAAAATGCAATGATCTTTTTCATATCCGCAGCTTCATCAGCACTGGTAAATATTACTTCGCCAATTATCACCTGCTTATTTTCAAAATCGAAACCTATTGGCAGTATAGGTACATGTGCCTGTTTGGCAATATGATAAAAACCGCTGCGTAATTTATCAACCCTTTTACGAGTGCCTTCGGGAGCCATGGTTAGTAAAAAATTTTCATTGGCGGCAAATAAAGCAGCAGCCTGATCCACCATGCCCTGTTTACTAAAACGGTCAACCGGTGTGCCGCCCAGCCTGCGCAGCAGCCAGCCCAGCGGGCCAACAAATAATTCTTTTTTGCCTAAAAATTTTGCGTGGGTTATTTTTAATTGATGCCTTGCTGCAAAACCTAAAAACAGGTCTTGCCAATGGGTATGCGGTGCAATAATGAGTACCATTTTTTTATACTGGTACGGAAAACTTCCGGCAATTTTCCAGCCGCCCAAGTGCCAGTACAATTTCCATATTAAGCGAAGCATAAGGAAAGGTACTTGTTTTGAAACCGGTAAAAAAATCGGGAATGGAGGTTATAGTGGGTCTACTGCCTGAACATTATTTTATATCTGCTTCGTTATTCTTATTATAAATATGCTGGTACAGCATAAATGATAAAATATCGGCAATCATTTTAAGCACTAAAAAGGTAAGTGATGGCGTAAGGCCGGTAAATTTTGGTATCAGTATCATCAGGTGCATGGGCACTACCCGCAGGTAAGGTAAAAAGAAAATACTGCCAATACTTAATGTTGCTGCAGGCGGCTGTTGTTTACGTTTTATAAAACCCGATAGTGATTCCATCAGAAATGCAGCCACACCAATCAGTAAAAATGTTTTGTCAATATTTCGTACACCAATATCTACCAATAAAAAAATGGCATAGCCTAAATGAAAGCCACCATAATGCACTAAAAAGAAAAAAGCCAGGCAGCCTTTATTATTTTGGGTAACAGGTGCACCGTTTAATTTAAAGCTGCCACTGTCGAAATTTTTAATGGTAAGCAGGTCGGCAAAATTAAACAGGCCAATAATTACACTTTGCAGCCAATACACCCAAACAATAGTGGCAAAACCATTACTGTGATTTTGATAGTACCAGATGCAGTACAGGTTACCTGCAAGCAATAATAAAAATGAAGGATTGGTGAGATATCTTTTAAGCATCTGGTGTTTTGTGCGACTAACTGGCTTTGTCTAACTGCTCCTCTATTTTAAGCAGGGCATCGGTAAGGTCCTGGTCCAATGCAGGGTTGGCGGCCTGACTGGCAGAAAGGGTAGCATACCATATTAACACCATGGCAATATAATCCTGCATGTCTTTACCGGCAAACTGTGTTTTAAACTCCACTACTTTATCATTAATAGTTTTAAGGGTGCGTCGTACCGCCTCTTCATCAGCCGAACTGGTCTTAATCCGGTAAGTTCTGTCGCCAATTACAATATTTATAGGTATCAGCTCTTGCATAATTAAAATTAATGTATTATTTTGTTTCCTCTTACCAAAGAAAGCACCAATCTTCCTATTTTATAAAAATCAACATTGCCATTGTTTTTTAAGTAAAACAGTGGGTAATCATTGTCACCCCATATAAGACTGCCCCCTCTAACCAATTAAGAAATAAAACCAGTTTTAGCATGTTTGCCAAAATTAAACAAGCCTTTTTTACCGATTCCCTCACTATCGAGTGGGAGAATGTAACTGTAAATCCTTTAAAGTTCGTTTTAAAGAACGATAAGGGAGAAGTATGCTCCACCCTGGAAACCATACAGTCCAGCAACCAAAAATATTTTAACTGGCGTGGATTGAATGATCTGCCCTATGGCAGGTATTTTCTGGAGCTGAGCAATACTGATGGTGACCAGTTACTGAAGTTGGTTAAAAGGGTATAGCCTATTCGGCCAGCAGGCCAATACATTTATCTATCTGCTTAATGTATTGGTCAATATGTTTTTCAAAAGCTTTTTTGTCGGCATCGTTCATTTGCCCGGCAGAGGTTTTTAATATGTTAACCTGTTCCTGCAATTGTGCAATGTGCTGGGCATTCTTTTCTTTTGTTTCCTGCAGGGTTGCAATCAATTTACTTTGTCTTTCGCTGTCTTTTTGCAATTGTATATGCCGCTTCAATAGTTTTTGAAGCTTATCGTTAATGCGTTTGATATTTGATTGGAGGTCTGACATATGAAACCCAAAGCCCCTAAATCCCCTAAAGGGGACTTTGTAACAGTATTAAAATTTTAAATTCTTTTCGTTTATCAATGTACATAATCTGTTAAATTAATCTTCTCCATTTCCCCCTTTAGGGCCTGCCCCGATTATTTAGGGGGTTAGGGGCAATATATGTC
>JAYVJU010000362.1:0-2342 GCA_043769035.1 Ferruginibacter sp. | reverse complement strand
CAAAAGTGCCATAGGCACGGTAGATTTGTTGCTCTTTTCTATCATGCCTACGGCATTTGTTGTGTTGTTACTGTTTTTCTACCAACATATCGTCCCTGCCGGGACTGATTAAATTAATTCCGCCAACGGGTTAAATTAGTATTATCAACAGTTTTCTACTGAACATCAACCTGCTTTTTAATCACAGCACCTTCTGCAACTTCGGGAATAAATTTCCTTTCCTGTATAAGGTAGCCATTCCCTTTTTCGCAAATATGCACTTTTAGGTTTTCGAGGCTGAAGGGGTTGCCATCTGGTATATCGGCAATATTACTAAAACTTACATCGTGCCCGTCGATGACGATAACACATCCGCTGCCTATCGCTTCCATTTTATTACCTTCTGTTATTATCATCCCGGTATCTTCGCCCAACCCAATACCAATACAACTGGGGTTACAGGCAACTGCCTGTGCCAGCCTGCCAAACCTGCCACGTTTTTCAAAATGAGAATCTATTATCGCTGTACTGATGAACCCTAAACCTGTGGTCATCTTTACTTCACCCTTAAGATGAGCACGGGCAGCATTGCCTTCATAGATCATGGTATTACTCATAGCCATGGCACCGGCAGAGGTACCTGCTACTACAAAATTTTCTTCCTGGTATCTTCTTTTAATGATCGATAAAAATTCTGTGCCGCCATCTGTTACACTTAGCCGCAACTGGTTACCACCGCTGAACATTACAGCATTACATTCTTTTATCCGTTGTAAAAATTCGGGATCATTGGTATCGGCACGGTTGCGGATGTGCATTAAACCAATATTGGTACAGCCTATCTGCCCAAAAGCATTCAGGTAATTATCCCCCACTTCAAAAGGTATCATGCTGGCAGTGGTAATTACTTCTATACGGCTGAGGGGGCCACCGGATTCTTCTACAATTCTGCGAAGTATCCCTAATTCAAAAAAATTGAGGTTATTGCGGTGAAAATCTTCTTTATCTGAAATTGTCCCTTTGTCTTCTGCGCCACCTATCGCAATCAGTTTTCCTTTTGGAAATGACATGTAAGCTATTTTGTGATTAACGCAAAAATAAGGGAAATCGTGTTTTTGGATGGCAAGCTACTTGTTAACCTGTGTTGATTACAACTGAATTAACCCTTCGCAAATTTTCCAATCCCTTCCACCAGCCTGTCTAAATTTTTTGTGGTGGTATAAACATTAGGTGTAACCCTTACGCCGCTGATATTTTCCCAAACAATACCAACAGTATGAATTTTATAATTTGCCCACAGATAACTGTCCAGTTCAGCAGGCGTTTTACCATCTACACTTACCAGGCCAATAGCACAACCAAATTCTTTTTTAAAAGAAGTATGCAATTTTACTTTAGGTATATCCTTCACTCTTTCCATCCAGTAATTTTTAAGATAGAGTAATCTTTCTTCTTTACGTTTAGCACCAATCATATCAAAAAAGTCAATGGCTTTATCTGTTGCCTGTTCAATATAAAAAGGCCTGGTGCCCAAATGCTCAAACTTGCGGATGTCGCTTTCTTCTTTTTCGCCAGCCCCAAACATCGGCCATACATTTTTTATTTTTTCTTTACGCACATACAATAAGCCTGTACCAATTGGCGCTCCCAGCCACTTGTGCAGGCTGGTACCAAAATAATCGCAATTCAACTCAGGTATTAAAAACTGAAACTGTGCAAAAGTGTGTGCGCCGTCCACCAACACTTCAATATTTTTTTTCTTTGCCACATCTGCAATTTTTCTCACCGGCATTTTTTGGCCAATCCAGTTTATCATGTGGGTTATTTGCACCACTTTGGTTTTTGCAGTAAAGGCATCGGTGTATTGTTTTACTAAATAATTTTCATCTTCGCTGGGCAATTCTAAATTTACCCAAACCAGTTTTATGCCTTCTCTTTTCTCTCGTTGTTTCCATGCGCCAATCATATTGGGATAATCCTGTTTGGTTAACACAACTTCATCGCCTGCTTTTAAATCAATACCAAAAATGATGGTTTCCAAAGCTTCTGATGCATTGCGGTGCAGGGCAATTTCTTCTGCATCGCAACCGGCAAGCTGGGCTAAGCTTTTTCTTAGCGGTTCCCTGCCCTGGTCAACCACACGCCACATAAAATAACTGGGTGCCTCGTTGCTGATATCATAATATCTTTTCATGGCATCAGCCACTACTTTTGGTGCAGGTGATACGCCGCCATTATTTAAGTTGATAAAATTAGAAGATATGGTATAAGACTGCTGTACATAATACCAGAATTCTTCATCAGTTGCCAGCTCGGACGGTGCAACATTTGCTACATCTTTTAAAGCTGCATTTAAATTGCGG
>JAYVJU010000361.1:0-21946 GCA_043769035.1 Ferruginibacter sp. | reverse complement strand
AAAACCTGCAACTACAAAATCAAAAAAAGTAAGCAAAAAAGACTGCAAGGGTAAAAAAGACTGTTAACCCTCCTGCTTAAAAAAAGCTAAACTCTTTATACAGATTTTTTACACAAGGCCCCCGTTAATGCGGGGGCTTTGTGATAATTGAACTATCTTAATATTATTTTACTTGTCAATACACGTTTTTAATATTAAAAGCATCTTAATTACAGGAATAAGATAAAACGGAACAATTTTTGGTAACTATTTATTCCTGCTTATTTTGATATTCAATGAAACTATACTTTTCTAAAGCACTTTTTTCCAGATTTCTTATACTTGTTGTATTAGTTATTAGCAGTTCATTTGCCTTCAGCCAGCCTGTGGCAAATTTTACTGCAAGCCCATTAAGCGGTTGTACACCCCTGGCTGTAAGTTTTACAGATCAAAGTACCGGCGGCCCCACTGCATGGCAATGGGATCTTGGTAATGGTACACAATCTACCCAGCAAAACCCCACCACTACTTATTTTAATTCGGGTTTATTTACTATATCACTTACAGTTACTAATGCCGCAGGCAGTAATACCATCACCAAAACACAGTACATAAAAGTAGATGATAAGCCAACAGCAGATTTTTCTGCTTCAAATATATCAGGCTGCTTTCCCTTAAGGGTAAATTTTACCGACTTATCTGTTGGAGGATCTGCCGCAATAGTAAGTTGGGAATGGGACTTTGGAGATGGTTTTCTTTCTACAGCACAAAACCCTTTTCACATTTATACAACAGCCGGCAATTATTCTGTTACTTTAAAAGTAACCAATGCAGGAGGATGTTCGAAAGTTATAAGCCGGCCGAATTTTATACAGGTATCACCAGGTGTTACCGTTAATTTCAGTAATAGCTTGCCTCAACTTTGTAAACCTCCTGAAACTATAAATTTTACAGATGCGTCAACCGGGCCAGGTGTATTGAGTTATGAATGGTTATTTGGAGATGGGGGAAACTCTTTTGTTCAAAACCCCAACCATACTTATTTTACAGGAGGCAATTTTACCGTATCATTAATTGTGCAAAGCAGCCTTGGTTGTGTAGATACTTTAATAAAGCCTGCTGCTGTTGTTATAAGAGATGTAGTTTCTGATTTTATAGGGCCTGCATCAATCTGCCGTGGAGTTGCAGCTAATTTTACTAACAGTTCTGTACCGGCATCTGTCAGTTCCTTCTGGGATTTTGGAGATGGCACAACTTCTACTGTAACCAATCCGTCCAAAATTTATTTACTCCCCGGTATATATTCCATCAAACTGAGAAATAATTATGGCACCTGTGCCGATTCTGTTACCAAACAAATTACTGTTTTAGATTTACCAGTACCAGATTTTAATGCCGCTGATGTTACAGATTGCAAAGTGCCGTTCACCGTTAATTTTACCGATTTATCTACAGGAGGTGCAACCGCCTGGAGCTGGAATTTTGGAGATGGCGGAACATCAACCGCACAAAACCCATCGCATACTTATACAGCATTGGGTAATTATAATGTTACACTTATTGCAACTAATGCAAATGGCTGTAGCGATAGTATTACTAAGAATCAATTTATACAGGTACAGGCACCAGTTGTAAATATTAATGGATTACCACAGGAAGGCTGTGTGCCGTTTACCATTAACCCAACACCAAATGTAACCACCGTTGATGGTATTGCCACCTACTTATGGAATTTTGGTGATGGCGGAACTTCTACCCTGGCAAATCCATCACACACTTATCTGGTGCAGGGCAATTACACCGTTAAACTTTTTATAACCACCAATGATGGATGTACTGACTCTGTAGTAATTGTAAATGCAGTAAGGGCAGGAAATATTTCGATTACTGATTTTAGTGCTGCACTATTGGCACAGTGTGTGGGATTACCCATTCAGTTTACTGATTTAACAAGCCCATCAGACAGATGGCTTTGGGATTTTGGTGATGGCACCGGTAGTTCAACAGCACAAAATCCACAATACACTTATCTTGATACAGGAATATACACCATACGTTTAACAGCCTGGAATAATGGTTGCTCAAGCGTAGTAACAAAAACGAACTACATTACTGCACTACCTCCTGTTGCCCGTTTTACCAGCACCTTTAACTGTGGCAATAAATTACAGGTTGCATTTACAGACCAATCAGTTTTACCACAAACCTGGTTATGGGATTTTGGTGACGGCTCTACTTCTACTGCACAAAGCCCCGGACATACCTATGCTGCTTTTGGCAGCTATAATGTATCGCTTACCGTAACTAATGGCGGCTGCAGTAACACCAGGATAAACAACATTATTTTATTTAACGAAACAGCAAACTTTGCTCCTGTAGATGATACTATTTGTACCAGCCAGCTTGCAATATTTCAAACAACGGGTATTAATACTGCAAATATTGCAACTTATTTCTGGGATTTTGGAGATGGCACATCCAGCTTTGGAACCTCCGCTATGGCACATTACTATAATTTACCCGGGCTTTATTCTGTAACATTAACCATTACAGATACAAAAGGCTGTACATCTACCTTTACAAGGCCAAATATTATAAGGATTTGGGGGCCTGTTGCCAATTTTTCATTTACACCTGCTGCAGGGTGCAAACCATTACTGGTAAACTTTACCGACCTTACTGCAACCGATGGTACACACCCGGTAACAAACTGGGTATGGAATTTTGGTGATGGCATAACACAATCCTATACCGCTCCTCCCTTTACCCATATTTATGATACAACAGGTTTGTTTAATGCACAACTTACCGTAACTGACAGCTACGGCTGCAGCAATAGTTTTGCAACACTGGCCCAGGTTTATGTTACCGACCCTAAAGCCATTTTTTCTTCTGCCGATACCTTAACCTGTGCAGGAAAAACTGTAACCTTTACAAATGCATCAACAGGCACAGGGCTTACCTATAACTGGAATTTTGGCGATGCCACCACATCTGCAGCAATAAACCCTGCAAAAATATATACCGCCGATGGCGATTACACCGTATCACTAACTGTAACCGATGTAAATGGCTGCACCAATACGGTTATAAAAAATAACTATGTAAAAGTGCATACGGTACAGCCGTCATTTGCAGTAAATGATTCTATAAGTTCCTGCTCGCCGTTTGAAGTAATTTTTACCAATACTTCTTTATATGCAACCAGTGCAACATGGAAATTTGGTGATGGTACAACATCTACTTTAGCCACACCAACACATTATTACTCCACTCCCGGAATTTATACTGCCCGTATTATTGTAACCGGTCCAGGTGGTTGTATTGATTCGGCAGATAAAATAATAACCTTATACCCATCAACAGCAACACTAACTTACGCACCATTAGCAGGTTGTTCACCATTGCCTGTAAGCTTCCGTGTTTCTACCCCCGGCCCGGTTACTTATTTATGGGATTTTAGCGATGGCACCACCTTAGCTGCAACAGATTCTAATATTATTCATAACTATTTATTGCCTGGCGAGTTTTTACCTAAAGTAATATTAGAAGATCAAACGGGCTGCCGGATACCGGTTGCAGGAATTGACACCATTTATGTTACAAAAAGCTATGTAGGTTTTACCCTTAATGACTCATTGCTTTGCGATAGGGGCATTGTAAATTTTACCGACACAACAATAACCAATGGAGTAATTACAAACTACAACTGGAACTTTGGTGATGGTGGCACATCTACACAACAAAACCCGTCGCATAATTATACTGCCCCGGGTTTTTACACGGTTCGTTTAATTGTTACTACAGCCAATGGCTGCAGCGATACTGCAATAAAAACAAATTACATTAAAGTAGTTGCAAGCCCTGTTGTTGATATTGCAGGTAATATACCTGTTTGTATGCCCGGCAAACTCAGTTTAAGAGGAGTAATTGTACAGCCTGATACATCTCAATTAACATGGTACTGGAATTTGGGAAATGGAAACACCTCAGTTTTTCAATACCCACAACAGCAACGCTATGATACCGCCGGTACTTATCCTTTACGTTTAATTGCCACCAACAGCAGCGGCTGTGCAGATACTGTGGATCAAACTGTTTTAATTTATCCACTGCCGGTAGTTGATGCAGGGGCCGATAAAACAATACTTGTGGGTTCGTTTGTTGCCATTAACCCTACCGGCAGTGCCGTAGCAGATTATTTATGGACACCAGCAACAGCATTAAGCTGTACCAACTGTTACAACACAGTTGCCGCACCTAAAAACACTACAACTTATACCATTAAAGTAACCGATGCCAATGGATGTATCAATACAGACAGGATAAATATCATTGTTATCTGCAATGATAAAAATGTATTTCTTCCCAACACTTTTTCTCCTAATAATGATGGAGCTAATGATATATTTTATCCAAGAGGTACCGGGCTGTTTAAAATTCAGGGTATGCGGATATTTAACCGATGGGGAGAGATGGTTTTTCAAAAAGCAAATTTATTCCCTAACGATCCTTCGTACGGCTGGGATGGAAAATACAACGGAAAATTACAGACCCCGGATGTATATACCTACATCGTTGAAATTATATGTGAGAACAGCGAAACACTTACTTACAAAGGAAATATCACTTTAATACAGTAATATTTATGAAAAATTTTCGTTACATTTATATTCAAGCGCTTACCCAAACCACCATTATCATGAAAAGAGGTTTTCTTAAACCTTTATTGGCCTTTGTATTACTGCTTATGATTGGCAGCAATGCCCGTACACAAGACATTCACTTCTCTCAATTTTTTGAAACACCGCTTGTAAGAAACCCGGCTTTGGCTGGTATTTTCAGCGGCGATATAAGAGTACAGGCCGTTTACCGGAACCAATGGAACAGCGTTACCGTGCCATATAAAACCGGTTCGTTTAATGCAGAATATAAAAAACCTGTTGGCAGAGGAGATGATTTTTTAACCATTGGCGGCCAGGTACTGTACGATAAAGCCGGCACGGTTGCCCTTCAGTCAACACATATTTTGCCTGCTTTAAATTATCATAAATCTTTAAGCGCCGAAAAAAACAGTTATCTGTCGCTTGGTTTTATGGGTGGCTGGGTGCAACGCAGTATCGACAGAAGTAAAATTACTTCCAACAGCCAGTTTGATCCGGTAACAGGTTTTGATCCCAACGCTTTTAATGGCGAAACTTTTCCAAGTAATTCCTATTCTTATTTCGACGGAAGTGTTGGTATGAGTTTTAATACACAGGTTGGCGATAATGCAGATAATAATATTTACCTGGGTGCAGCTTATCATCATTTCAATAAAGCATCTAAATTATCTTTTTATGGTATTCCTAAATATGAAATGATTCCAAAATGGGTTGGTTCTTTCGGGATAAGAATGAATATGAATGAGACCTCTTATTTTACTTTCTACGGCGATTATTCTCAACAGGGTACTTATACCGAAACAATGGCCGGCGCATTATACTCCTGGAAGCTGGATGATTTTGATGACCCCAGGTATATTTTACATGGCGGCGCATTATTACGCTGGAAAGATGCTGTTATACCTGTTGTAAAATTAGAGTTTAAGCCCATGGCAGTATCCGTAAGTTATGATGCTAATATATCGCAACTAAAATCTGCCAGCAGGGGGCGTGGTGGTTTTGAGCTGGCATTAACTTATCAAAAATATTTAGATAGAAATAACAGCAGTACCGAAGCAGTACGCTGCCCTAAATTTTAAAAAGCAAATTGCAATCTATAACACGAAAAAATCGTGAACTACCGTTTTAAGATTTTTGTTTTTATGGATTGTTTTGGATAAAAAAAGACCTTGCAGTAATGCAGGGTCTTTAATTTTTCAGCAAGTAAAATAAATTATACAGCCTTTGGTGTTAACAATGAGCTGTGTACCCATCCAACAACTTTAATACTGCTGCCATTTGATGCCACCACATCTTTTTTATCATTAACCAGGTAAACTTTATTCCAAAGCCCGTTTGTTTCAATTAACCCCACTTCAAACCCGGTGTTAAGTGTTTTTATTTTTGCTGCACCGGAAGCAGGTGCCGCCCTGAAACTTGTATCAGGAGTATTTACAACATAAATCTTTCCAATATTATCTGTTTGGCCCGATACGTTTAATTTAAAATTATCCCATGGAAAAGCCGGGCCGGGATCAGGTTTACGGGCTGGTGATATATCATCGTGGCCAACTGCTCTTACTAATTGGTACTCGTTAATAATTGCTTTGCTCATTTTATACAACGAATCTAACTGTGCCTGCGGAAATTTAAACCAGTGCTGGTTATCTGCGCCGGTCCAGAATTTATGCTTATGATTTGTTTTACTAATTTTTGATGCTGCAGATGCTGGATATGTTTTATACTGGGCAGGCTTGGTTCTTGTCGCATCAGCAACTTTTCTGCGGTAAGTACCGTCAGGCATTTTTTGTACATAACCGGCATTCACCACTTCTATGCCAATAGAATAATTATTAAACCCGATCAGCCCTTCCCAATTACTATACCCTGCATGATTTGCTTTACGGTTAAAAGGCACCAGTTGTGTTATAGTACCATCAATATCCAGTACAATATGTGCTGCTATCCTGTCGGGATTGCCGCTGGTATTTTTAAACCAGTTAATGGCGCTATCGGCAGTATCGCCTGCGGTGTAGTGTATCACTAAATAATCGGGGTCGATAATATAGCCTACATTATCAGTTTTGTTGATACTAATTTTTTCGGTGTTGTTTTCGGCAACCAGCCAATGGCGTTCTATTTTCATTTTTAAAGTTTTAATTGTGTAAGATTATTTTATCAGCGGTCTGAGTTTATTTACAAAATCATTCATGTAATGGCTGCGGTTGGGATTGCTTACCGGCAGATTATCCCTTGTAAAAGTTACCAGGTCGATGTATGAAAAACGTTTCCCTTTTTGAGCCTGGTCATAATTTGTACCATCAGGCTTAAAAAACTGTAACTGGCTCAAATCTTTTTCATCATTAAAATTGCATGGGCCAAAATAAACGGGTACTATCAATATTTCCTTTTCATTTTTCAACCTCGATACGGCAGCTCCAAATTCTTTTTCCTGAATGAAATCACTGGTAATAAACTGCTGGCTTACCAATAATATCATAATGTCACAGCCTGCTACTTTATCCTGCAAAAAATCATCCCACCGGCTTCCTACAGGAATCTGGAAATCTTCAAAAATTTCAAAGTCAACATTTGTTATTTTCAGATAACTTTTTAAGTCGGTAATAAAAACGTCAAAATAATTTGTTAGTGCATGAGCATAGGAAACAAATACCTTTTTTTTCAATACTGCCTTTTTTGACATTACTTCATCCATCAAATCGCCCCTTTCCTCCCGCTTTAATTTATCAAATATTGGATGAGTTATGCCAATACTTTCAAGAACAGGCTGAATACTAACCCTGTCATCAAGCTTATTACAAAATACCGTTGTCTTATTATCTTTAAGTTTTTCCAACAGGTCCTGTTCGGTATAAAGCTGTGGTGTATCTAATGTTTTACATTTACTACAGGTGCAGGGTATTTTCATTTCCGACTTAAGGCCAAAATAAGAGTTGTTAATATTTTTAAGTTCCTGAATAATTGTTCCTAAAAATCGATTAGCATAATTCCCTTTGACATCAATAGTAATTTTTCTGTTGTAGGTATTTTCCACAATCATTGCCATTGTCCCTAAATCTTCTGCATAGTGCAGTACTAAACCATAAGCCCACACATGGTTCAGTTCATCCTGTATATGCTGGTGCAGATCGGCAGTGAGTTGGTTCGCAATACCCTTAGGCATAAAAACATACTCAAATGTTACTGTCGTACAGCCTGAATTATCCCATCCTTTTGCTATAGCTGGTGGATTAGCTTCCATTAAAGCCGGTACTATATATTCATTTTTATACCGACGCTGAAAACAAATTTTAAATACTTTCAACATACTCGTTAACTCATCTTTTGAGAATTTGTATGATACTTCGTTCCATAAACTATCCAAATCAGTATTATCAAATTTACCTTTATTGTCCTGTATCTTTTTATCATCAATAATTTTATAAATAGCAGTAATAGCCCACATTGGTTTTAGTATCATTATATTTCGTAAGTAATCTTTATCATGGTACCACAGTACAATACCTAAATTATGTAAATACCTTCCTACCAGTTTACGATGCTCTTCTCCGTTTACACCATTGTTGTCACAAATTTCTTCGTAACGTTTCATATCAATAAAATTCTTATTATCCTTCGCTTCTGATAACAATGCTTCCCTAACATCAAGCCAGCACCTAAAAACAGGCTTACGTATATGCGGAAGATTTTCTAACTGTTGCTCAACAATTGTCCTTAATTTTTGCAAGCAATTGTCCTGTTCGGGGTTTAAAAGATTTACTTCAAGTATTTCATTGTTAATTATTTTTTTAAATTCACTTACATAGCTGGCTATATCAATATTAGCTCCTCTGTCGCCATGCATTAAATTCATTACTATTAAAATAGGGCTGTTTTTTCCTCCAAACAAATCAATGTTCTGAAACCAGTACATAAAATTCTTATCCCTTTCGTTCCTGGATTCTGTCATTAATATGTACAGTGAATTTTCTGTCATAAAAAAACGATGCAATGCATACTGTATATTTTGTCCGCCAAAATCCCAGATATGCGCTTTGTAGGTTTCCTGGTTTTTTAATTGAAAACTATACTGATCAATATCAATCCCCCTTGTCCGTTCATCATCTTTTGGTAATTCAGCTTCTGGGTTTATCAATTTAACCCTGAGAGAGGTTTTACCGACCTTGCCTTCCCCAACCAAAATCAATTTGGCTTCATTTAGGTAAATTTCATCTAAAGCATGGCTTTTGTTTTGCTGCAATTCATAAAACTGTATTATTGCATCGTTACCTTGCTCAATAATTTCTTTAGAAATATCTAATTCGTTATTGTCTTTTATAAAAATTCCATCTCCGGTATCTTCAAAACCATAAATCAATTTTACAGGTATCCCTTTTTTTATAATTGTCATTAAAGGTTTAAGAGAAGTAATTCCGGTATTAGATAATACTACCCTTTTTAAATCTGGAAGATTCTCTATAACATCAATACTATTTAATGGATTTTGGCTAAGGTAGAGTTGCTGAATTTTTGAATGCTTATGCAGAACTGAGATATCTTGAATCTTGTTATTACTTAATCCTAAAAATATTAGGTTGTTATTATCTTTTAATTCTTCTATACTTTCAATATAATTTTCATTTAAGTCTAATTTACTCAGGTTAATATTTTCATTTATATTTTCCAGTTTTTTTATTAAATTTTTATCTAAATAAAGTGTATCTAAATTTTTTAAGTGATGCAGATTTTCCATTTTAGAAATCTTATTTCCGTTTAAAGAAAGCAGCTTAATTTTTTTTGACTCGTCTAAGTTTTCTATTTTTTCTATTTCATTCGCTAAAAGCGAAAAGGATATTAAATTTGTCAGCTTTTCAATATTTTCGATTTTTCTAATCGCATTTTGTGAAAAAAAGAGTGTTTGGAGTTTTATCAAATTTTGTACATTCTCTATTTTACGGATTCTGTTATTTTCAAAATAAAGTACTTCCAAATTTATTAAATTCTCCAAGTGCTCAATTTTTTCTATCCGATTATCGGCTAAATCCAAATTAGCAAGCCAAGGCATATCCAATAATTCGGCTGGTATTTTTTCTAACTCACACAAGCTCAAATCTAAACTTCCACTCTTTTCTTGCTTTTCTTTTTCGATTTTTAAAAGCCACTTAGGTTTAGTTTCCATCTTTCAAATTTTTTTAATTATTAATTACTGTAACCTTACTTTAAAATCTCCTCCACTTTTCCTTTTATCATCTTCAACTCGTCAAACTGTTTCATAAAACTATCCTCGCTAAAATCGCTTTGTTCTTTTCTGCGCTCTTTAAGCATTTGATTAAGATTAGCCGTATCATCTAAACCGAAATATGCTTCGGCAAGGGTATTGGTTACCCATTCCTTATCATTACGTTTAGTGTAATCTTCCTGTGCGGCAAGGTTGGTACAAATTTCCACCACATACCTGCCTATCTGCCTTGCCTGCATTTTATAAAACTGAGCATCTTCTTTATTTGCTGCAAGAGATGCCAGTTGCCAGTACAAAAAAGCGGTGTTAATGCCATTATAATAATCATTAGCAATGTAATAACCCCGTTGGTAAAAACGTAAGGATTTTTCCAGCCAGCTTTTATCGCCGGTAATTTTAAAAAGATTTTTATGTGTAGCCCCTGCCATGCCCAGTGTTTCTGTATCGGTTGAAACCATTGGATTTAAGGGCGCAAGTATTTTAAATGCGGCTTTATTAGCTTCCTCCGGATTGGGTTGACCCAACTTATAGGTAGCCAGGCAAAGTTGCTGAATAAAAAAAGCATCATCGGGTTTAAACTCAAGCAGTTTTTTAAATAAGGCAATTGCTTCATCAAACTTTTTATTTTTCATTGCTGTTACAGCTGTATCAATCATATCCGATAATGATGGCCCTGCAATTTTATCATCAATACTATCAGTTGCGGTTTTAATGGCATGATTTCCCGGTGCAGCATCTTTAACTATTACTTCAAGCCCCTGCAAGTGAGTAAATACAGGGCTGTCCACTGCATTTGCTGCAACCATACCGGTTACTGCGTTTTTTAATACATTTCTAAACCGGTCCACTTCGTCTATATCCAGCGATTTACCATCGTGGTGATAAGATAAAGCTGTTAGATGGCTCAAATCGAAAGGAAGTTTGTTGTTTACAAAAATGCTGTCTTCGCAAATTATCAATGTAGTATATGGTTTTAGTGCATGCCTTACACCCAGTTCATATAGTGCATTTGGATTTAGAGTGCTTATATCTGCAATTACAAAATCGGCGTTGTAAATACCTTTATACATGATGGTATCAATCATTCCCGGTGGATAATCGCATGAACGTTTACATTCATAACCCAATCCTTCAAAAACGGGTTTTATAATATGTTTAAAAGATTTATCAAGATCAATATCCCGGTTATTGATATAATCTTTTTTTATTCCATAACCGGTAATAACAAAACAGGTTGGCATAAATTAAATTTTATAATTTTAATTAGTTAATACTATTTATCAGAAGTATCTTTTACAATATCATAGGTCTTTTTAAATATCTCATTGCTGCAGGGATACATTTCTCCATTTACACCCACCATCAGCCAGTCGCCGGCATTGCCCTTCATTATACCTTCAAGGGTGTGCACTTCAAAAGGTTCATGTATTTGCACACATTTTATGGGTATAGGTTTTTTAAGTGCTTTTTTAAATGCCAGGCCGGGAGGAACAGTTTTTTTAAATTGCAGCATACATTAAATTTTAAGTTTGATTAATTATTTAAAGGAAATTCATTTTTATAATTTTCAATTTCTGCCGATGCGGCAACGCCAATTTCGTACAATAAAAACCTGTTACCGGCATTGCTCATTTCCTGCAGGCTTTTTACTTTTTTGGTATCAAATGTTGTATCCGGTATTTTTAAATCGTTTAGTTCTGCTACAGACAATACCTGGTTAAAACGCAGGTAAGTTAATAATTCTGTATTGTCGTTTCCAATAAAATCATTTTTTAAATCGCCAATTTCACCGTCTATTACTTTTGCATTGGGGCAGTAGGACAACCATTGCATAATAGTTTGATTTTCCCAACTGGCATCACTCATCAGCATGTCGGGTACTTCACTTGCCCAGTTCAGCAGCCAGTTATCTGTTACCTGGTTTGTTTGTAAATTATACAAGCCATTGCCTGTACCAAGGCTCACTACAAATAATTTATCTTTCCCTTTTTGCCAGTGGAAAGGAAAGCCACTGAGCGTAGCTACTTTAAATAACTGCAGCGATGGGTTATTGGCCATGCTTACACCACCATCTACAAAAGCACCATTCATGCCCTCATCTACTTTCAGCAATTGCGGCACAAAATAAGACGGGGCTGCACTGCTGGCCCGTAAAATATCTTTAACTAAATAATCTTTATTCTGTGCAAAATATTTTCCGTCGGGGTGATTAATAAGCGGCCATACGCTGTTGGTATCTGCACGTTTGGTAACAATGCATAAAGCTGTTTTAATTCTTTTATCGCCTAAAGTAATGTCGCCTAAAAATTCTGTTAGTGCTTCTTCAAGGTATTTTTCGCTGTATGCTGCTTTTAAAAATTTAAAAGTTTCCAGCGGATTCCACCAATCCCTTTTGCCTTTAAATATTTTTCCACCCATGGTAAGGTACAGGTCTTTTACTTCTGTTGCGGTTTTACCTGTAGCAAGCAGCGCTGCAATAATTGCACCTGTACTGGTGCCGCCAATTAAATCAAAATAATCGCAAAGCAGCATTTTTTGATCGCCGTGTTTATCCCTTATAATTTTCTCCAGTTTTTCCAGGTAACCTGCAGTTAACGCACCACGGATACCACCACCATCAAGAGATAATATTTTTTTTGATGAGCCGGGTGCAAGATGTTCTTTGAGTGTCATGGTATAAAATTTTTAGTTTATAAATAAATTTAATTCGCTGCCGCTTTACGCTTGTGTTTGTTTATTATATCCACTAAATCTGCTGCCTTTGTAATAACCTGGTAATAACCCATTCCCGATATTTCTTTGCCATACTTTTTTTCGTCATCCGGTGATGTATAAATAATTACATCTTCTCTTGCTATCTGTCGTGGGAGTTTTTTTAACAGGTTAACGCCATTTTCAGCTTCTTTATCCCTCGCTATATCTGTAATTATAATTTCATATGCTTTGTATGCAAGCTCACTCAGGGCCGCCTGGTTATTAGTAGCTATATCTACTGTATAATTCATTTTTTTTAACTGTTCAACCAGCAATGTATTATTGGCTGGATTATCATCTACCCAGAGTATTCGCTTAGTTGGTGCAACATATTTATTAGGAGTATTATCCTGTTTGACATCATTATCCTGATTGACATCCTTCTTTTCTTCCGGAGGTTCAACAGGGATTTTGGCTGGGTCTTCTATTGTAAAGAATCCTAAAGATTGATCTATTTTAAGCGAAGCGACTACTACCCTTATTTCATGTTTGCCTGCAGTTTTATTATCAACATTAATAGCCCGGCTTATATTGATTGAGGGAATCATACTAAAAGAAAAATCAGTACAACCGGGCTCACTAAATATACAGATGCTTCCATAAGCCTTTGTCCTGTCTGCAAAACCATTATTTACTATATCAAAAGATACTTCAAGTAATTCCTTTGTTTTTAATGTTTGTTTAAACTGAATGTTTTTAATTTCAAATCCTGTCTTTATTACTTCATACTTTTTTATCCAGATGGTAATTACATTATTGCTGCTGACCGATCTGTCCATCTGCATTAAACGTGTAAGCACATTTAACTGTGGATAATATTTATCGTAGATTTTTTTTACCTCCCCTGCTTTACCTGCAAGCGCTGTGCTGTAATAATATATCCTGCTGTTTTCATTGTAATCACCCTTATCGATTTTTTGAACTGTGTAACCTTTGACCCTTAATTCGTTTGCAAAAGCAGCAGCACTTGAAGTTAAACTTTCATCGGAAATACGGATATTAATCAGGGGATTGGGTACAGGATTTGTTGTACCTGTATTACCAACTGAATCCCTGGTGGCTGTCCATTTTTTATTATTCCGTAATGGTACAATTTTTACTGTGCTGCTTCCCGAACCCCATGTACCTTCAATCAATCTTTGTTCATCAGCAGATAAGCTTACTGTGTAAGTACCTAAATCAAGATTTGCCACTTTGCCTGCTGCGGTTAAATTACTTACTGATAAGCCTTTTAATTTTATCATGCGGTCATCTGCTGTATAACTGCCGCTAACCTGCTCTGTGCCCAATACTATCGAATTACGTTTCCAGGTAAACATGCCAGAAAGCATCAATCTGCCTGCTGTATCTTTTTGCGAAGTAAATTTAAGTACCGAATTATTCCAGTTACCACCAGAGCTATCTACGGCATTACGCAATATCCAGGTACCTGTTGTAAAGTTGGGCCATACTGCAGCTGGAGGTATTTTATTTTTATCAAGTGTAATATTATAATCATCATAATCAGCCATCATTGATGTATCAAAAAGTATATTGCCATTTACTCTAACAGCAATATTTTTTAACGAATCATTGATATTGAGTAACAGCACAGCAGGTTGATAATTATTAAGCGGCACCTGTGTACTATCAACATTTAATACTATTTCATTTGCAGATTTATAACCGCTGGTATCAATAAAATTAAATTTTACAGAATCGGCAAATGCCTGCTTATATGTAAATGCTCTAAACCTGCGGCTGTTTGAAAAATTAAGGATTACCAATCCAATTAAACCAAGTAAAGCCCCAACAAAACAAACAGCGCTAAGTGATGTTGCCCACAGGTATATATTTTTTAACCTCTTGCTTCCTTGTTTGTTCCATCCAAAATATGTATCAATAGAAATATTTGCAGTATTGCTATCAGCACTAACATTACCGGTTGGTTTATTAATAAGTGTACTCCAGTTAAGCCCGGCATTATCAAAATAATTTTTTGCCGGCATATCTGTTAGCTGGTTATTTTTTGCAAGCTGTTCAAACATATCTTTTGAACTTTTATACGCTATGTACTTTACCGGGTCATAAGCATACAGGTTAAATTCGTTTATCAGTTTCTGCGTTTCTTTTTCTTCATAGGTAAAATGAGTACTGTTTACATCAGTTTCAGGTATCTCATTTAAAGAGGCCAGTATCGTTTCCCTTGCAATAATTTCATTTTCTTTTTCCAGATGTTTTAAAAGGGCAAGCCGGGTATAATCAGGAAACCTGCCTTCCTTCATCCATTTTATTCTTGCAATACGAAGCAGGTTGGTAAAGTTCATTTCAGATGTGTTTCCATAGCGGTCTAAAATTGCCTTACCAATAGCCAGTGTAAGCTCCCATCTTATTTTTGGATAAACTGCCAGTGCGGCAATCCATTGAAATAATACATTGCTGTACTTTACACCACCAGTAATATTGGCCCATGCAGCATTCGTACAATAGTCATGCAACTCATCCGCATCTTCAAAGTCAATGCTTTCAGTTTCATAAAAATCATTGCGGTATTGCTGCAGCTCTGCCAGCACATTTGTTTCTTCGCCAAATATTTTCTGCATCAATAATAATTGCCCCGGTATATCAACCGGTAGTACCGGCAACTCTTCCAGCAATACCTTCTTTTCTTTATTGCCCCAGTCTAAAAAAGAAACGGGTGTTAATACGGCTTTGTACTGCCAGCGGTTAAGCAGTTTTAAATAGGCACTATCAATAACAGGATATAATTGATAGATCAACTGGTAAGCATTACCCAAAATAAGCAATACATGTTTGGGATATTTTTCGCTGAGCTTTTCAAGGCTAATACCACCGGGGACTGCAGCATTGTAACACAATTTTGGTTCGTAAGTATAATAATATTTTTCAACAAATACACTTTGCTTAGCCAGCAACTCCAGCAAATATTCAAAAAGTTTTACCTGCTGGTTGTTTGTATTATTTTCATCTATTATAACCAGGTATTCGCTTTGCTGTGTTCTTGCTGCAAGTACGGGCTGAAAAAAACCTGCATTGTTAATTGCTTTGGTAATGGTTTTTTGCACATGCATAAAAGTGGCATCGTCATTAATACGTTTGCGCATTTGCCTGGCAACATCGTTCAGCTCCTGCTCGGGTAAAGGCAGGTAATTTTTATTGTGAAAAGGAAGTTCAACAGGCCCTGTAGTACCTGCGAAAGACTGAATTAAATTTTCGTATTGCTGATTTTTTTTGCTGTCAGTTTTATCTGGATTTTTTTTGGCCGCTGCCCACCGCCTTGCAAAAAAAGATGACAGAACTAAAAACAAACCTGCTAAAAAAACAGCAATATAAAACCACTGCTGGTTTACTTTATATTTTGGCCGAAGTGGGTTTGCATTTGCAGCTACGCTAAATTTTATTGTGGGCTTAGGTGCCGGATCATAAACAATAAAACTGATATTGTTCTGAAATATACAGGGAGAATTAGCACTGTCATATACAGGATTACAAAAAAATTGCTGTACCCCCTCCTTAT
This sequence comes from Ferruginibacter sp., assembly GCA_043769035.1. GTDB lineage: Bacteria > Bacteroidota > Bacteroidia > Chitinophagales > Chitinophagaceae > Ferruginibacter. Next base: position 5,814 of record JAYVJU010000361.1, on the reverse strand, counting down.
CAAAAGAAACAGTTATCTGGTTGCCGGAACCAATGTTTACTATTTTATTATCCTGTGTACTTGTCCAGTAAATACTATCAGGTTTTTTTCCGCCTGTAACAGCTTTGAGAATAATCTTTTCGCCAACTTTAACTGAATCACCTGAAAATGATTTTTCAATAAACAGGCTCCGGCCGCCAAGACAAATACCCACGTCACCATCAACAGTGTCTTTGTATTGAAAGCGGTTTTTATAATAAACATCTATAAATGCTTTTATCCAATATATCCCTTCCTTTTTATAAGTATGATCAGCTGCTGTATCAATTACTGTACTATCTCCCCAATCGTATTTTGCTTTTAAAACCAGGCCGGGCAATGTATCAGTAACGCTGTTATTAACGAGCAGCATAGCTTTAATGTAGCTGTTTGAATTTGAATGTCCAGCCTTAAAAGAATCTGAAACATTTGTAACAATAGAAATTACCGGCCTTGGATTTAATTTTTTATCGTCAAATAAATTTCTGCCCCACATAATTGCGGCAACTGTAAACAATAATCCCGAAAGATATTTCCACCAATGTTTTTTTAAATGTGCTTTTACTATTTGCCACCAATCCAATGGAGGTTTATCGTCTGCTGTTTTAAAATATTGTTCAAAAATTTCTTTAAACTGTATTTGCTCTTCCTGGCTGTTGGCAAATATTGGAGAAAGATAGTTGCAGAGTTCCTGTTCGTTTTTTACAACACCGGAGTATTGCGATATAAGACGGTTACTGTCGGTTACCTGTTTTGGTGTTACTAAAAAATTATTTCTTTTTAAGGCAATAAAAAAATCATACAGCGGTAAAGGCAATTTACCGTCGGAAAATTGATTTGAACTATTTACAGTACTATCCTTCAATGTCCTTTCTTAAAGTTTCAAAATCTGTTTTTGTTTTTGCAATGATGCCTAAAGTATCTGCAATTTTTTTCTTATACCCTTTATCTGCATTCGGCCAGTTCTTAAGCTTATCATTGAGTAAATCCTTTTCTTTAAGGCAGGTAATCCAGTCAATCAGTTCTGATGTGGCAGGCTGTTTATTGATATTTTTTTTGTTCCTCATTTCTAAAAACATGGCGATGGCATCTTCAAAAAATGGATGCTCGGTATTCAATTTTGCTTTTACAATATCCAGTAATGTTTTTTCGCCGGGGAAATTAATGTGATGGAACACACAGCGGCGTAAGAATGCATCAGGCAATCCCTTTTCGTTATTGCTGGTAATTATTATTACAACCGGTTTGGCGGTGTTTTGCACAACTTCAAAACTGGTAAGTTCCTTTATGCTGAATTTAAATGGTGGCTTTTCCAGTTCGGCCAGTAAATCATTAGGAAAATCCCTTGGTGCTTTATCAATTTCGTCAATCAATACCACAGAGCCGTAACCGGCAAGTTTATTCACCACTTCTTTTTCGTAATTATAAAATTTACACCATTCTTCTTTTACATCCTGTGTTGCCAGCAATGCCACACCAAGGCTGTTAAAGGAGATGAAAGATTCTTTTTGCCGGTTTTCCTTATCACCAAAATGCGCCACTGCATCGTATTGATAAAACAGATCGGATGATTGTGATACCGATTTTGTATTAAACCGCAGGGCCCTGTCGGTTTTAAATTTATCGGGGTGCAATTGTTTAAGCTGCCGGGCAATAAAGTCGGCGCACTCTGTTTTACCAGTACCTGGGTCGCCTGACAACAGCAGGGGTCTTTGTAAAAACAAAGCTGTATTAACTGCCGCAAGCAGTTCGTCACTTGGTTTATAGTAGTCATTTTCGTTTCTGGTTATCTGCATAAAAATATTTTAGCTGTTATTAAATACATTTTTCTCAAGCCATTTTTTTATAGCCTTTTTAACTTCTTTCATTTTAAATTCTGTTTTGTAAGGTTTGTCGCTTACTTCCAGTAAATCATCTATATCATCTTCATCAAATTTGTGAATTTTTACAAAATTATTCAGCCATATCCTTGTATCTGTTCTTGTAAGGTCGCTCAGGGCATTAATCTCTGTAAGGCAATTGGGCAATTGCAATACCGTCAGCATATTTTTTATAACTGCATTAAATATTTCAATGCCCTGGCCTGTTCCATCCAGGTCTTTATAAAAAATAAAGAACACCCTGTTTTTATTTACCAGCCCGCCATCATCAGCAAGATATTTTGGCAAAAACTCCAGCAGTACTTTTTGCAGGTTTTCTATATTACCGGTGCTTGTTACCTGCATAGAATTAATTTCTATACTTAAAAAAAGCTGGTCATCTTTTTCAAATTTATATTCCGACATATCTTTTGCCCATTGTGCTGTTAACTGAGCTATAAAACTCTCTTTGAATTTATCGGCATTAATGGTAATAAACTGCGACATTTCTATACTGCACGGCCTGTATTTGCCGGCCATCTCAAAATCATACAGCCGTTCTACAAAATCAACAGGGCTGTTTTCATTTGCTGAGGTAAAATAAAATGAGTTACTGTTTTTTTTAAACGACTTTGAGAAATTATAAGACTGCACATTCCTGTCAATTAACATTAATGCTTCTTTGTAATCACTTATACTGTCTGGCTTTTTAAAATTGTAGCAAAAAGTGAGCAGCAGCTGTTTACATAAATTATCCGGCGTGGTAAAAGGATAAATAAATGAAGCATGATTTTTTAAAGCCTTTGCATAAAAACTTTCAAGTGCCGGATTTTCCAATGCCGGTGCGGCAGCAAAATCTTCCTTTTCAATTTCTTCGCTGCTGTAAAACACAAATATTTTATACAGCGGATTATTACCTGCTTTTGTTACTGCTTCGTTATACTCTGTTTCGGTGTAAGAAATATTTGTACCCTCTACAATTGAGCCATACCGCTTTGCCAGAATCAATATATATATGTCCGCTTCTCTTACATCTTCCAGGCATACTTCAATCGCCTTTTTCCCATTTTCCGAAACATAGCCTTCCATGCCAACCAATGTATATTCATCCTGCAAACCTTTAGACAGGAACATATCCCTTATAGCATTCCGGTACACAGTAAGGTCTTTATAGGTAGAGGATATGTAAACTTTTTTTAGCATTATTCGTGGTATTCAATTAATATCAACCTTAGCTGGCAAGCATTGTTTCTAAATAAATTTATCGGTGCTGCTATATTATTTTTTGTGCGATACCTACCAATAAGGATAAACCTTTACTGATATTGTTTATAGCTTTTACTTTGTCCTCATTACTTTTAGTGGCGTCATTAATTTCCTTTAAAACGGCTGCAAAATTTTCTTTCTTAATACCTGTAGTGGCCAACAGCCCGTCAATTTCGGGATTAGTTAATTTTGTAAGAGACGCCACTTTGTTTTTAAACTTATTATCAGTATCAGTTTTTGCTTTAGCAAGAATTTCGTCGATGGTTAAGTTGGGCATAATAGTATTTTTTATTGGTTACCGGTAAATGATTGCACAGCATCGTTTATACCTAAAATTTTTTGTGCTATAGTTTCGCCTTTTTGTAAAAACCCTTCCAGCCGTTGTTCAAGCATACTTAAATCTGTTTTATTGCCGGTAATTTTACCTGCAATTGAATTAATGATCTGCCTGGTTGTATTATTTATTTTTGTTGCAGAAGACAATAAAGCAATTTGGGCATCGCAAGCCTGTTTATACAAATCATAATCTTCGTTAAGTTTTGTAATAATTTTATTTTTGTTGTTAAGCAATGCTGTACGTAAAGAATCCCTTACAGCATTTACAACAGGTATTATTTTAGGAAATATCTCCTGCCAGTTTTCATTCATATCAATCCTGTTATCATTCTCATCCATCAGCCTTTTTATATTGCTGATATACTCGGGGATATACTCCTTATCCATAAAGGAATCCACTTCTGCATTTTTATTTTCGAACAGCAGGTTAATGTAGGCCACGTTAAGTTTATGCATGCGCTGGCCTTCATCTTTTATCTGCTGCATAAGGCTAACAGATTGCACCGGCAGTTTGGCGCAGGACACTAATGATAAAAATCCAACCACTAAAATTGCTGTGTAAAAAAATTTTATGGTCATAAGGTTTGTTTTTAAAGTTTGATAATAAACACAATACTTACAATACTGAAAACACCCGGAAAAACAGCCGTGTTTTCACCCACCGTTGCAGATGACGCTCATGCCTGAAGAAATTAGTAGATATAAATATGCCGGAGAAAGGCTATCAAAGGATAGAATTTAAAACAAACCTAATGCGTTTGTATTGTAAAAGCAAGCAAAAAATTAAAATTTATCATTAAAGATCAGGAAACGCTGCTAAAAAGCCCGTCAACAAATAATTGTTTGTCAAAAACCAAAAGGTCTTCGGCTTTTTCGCCCACACCAATAAACTTTACAGGAATTTTAAACTGGCTGGCAATGGCCAGTACCACACCGCCTTTTGCAGTGCCATCTAACTTGGTAATAGTAAGTGCAGTTACATCAGTTGCAGCGGTAAAATGTTTAGCCTGCTCCAAAGCATTTTGGCCGGTGCTGCCATCCAGCACCAATATTACTTCGTGAGGTGCTGCCGGTATAACCTTTTGTACTACTTTTTTTATTTTGGTTAACTCATCCATTAAATGAGCCTTATTATGTAAACGGCCTGCGGTATCAATAATAATTACATCCACATTTTTTGCAACGCCGCTTTTAACGGTATCAAATGCAACAGATGCAGGATCGCTGCCCATTTCTTTTTTTACAATATCTACTCCTGCCCTTTCGCTCCAGATGGTTAACTGGTCTACTGCCGCAGCCCTGAAGGTATCTGCTGCCCCCAGCAAAACTTTTTTTCCTGCTTTAGAAAAATTATGTGCCAGTTTACCAATGGTAGTTGTTTTACCAACACCATTTACGCCAACAACCAAAATCACATGAGGTTTGTGTCCGAGGGGCAATTCGTAATCTTCATAATTGGTATCCTGTGGGGCTGTAACCAGGATATTCTGAACCTCTTCTTTAAGTATCTTATTAAGTTCAGATGTATTCAGGTATTTATCTTTTGCAACCCTCTTCTCTATTTGTTCTATTATTTTTACCGTGGTTTCAATGCCTACATCGGCGCTTACCAATGCATCTTCAAGATCATCCAGCACTTCTGCATCAACAGTACTTTTTCCTGCAATGGCTTTTGTTATTTTACTAAAAAATCCTTCCCGGGTTTTTTGCAAACCTTGCTCTAAACTTTCCTGCTGTTGTTTTTTACCAAATAGTTTGTCAAAAAGTCCCATAATAATCAAGGTTGGTGTTAACCGGCTGTAAATTTAATCTTCTTAGTTCAAATCGGTACTGCTGTTAAATAAAGAAAGCCTCCCGGTAAAATCGGGAAGCTTTATAATTATTTTTACTCATAAGGATTTCTTAGTTTGCTAAGAATTCTTTGATCTTGTCTTTATGAACGATTGCTTCTTTAAAGGTATAGGCTCCTGTTTTAGGGCTACGTAATGTACGTATCACTTTGGTCCAGTTTTTTGCGTCTGCCGCTGCCTTGGTATCTTTAATTTTAGAGTTCTTTGATGCTGCTTTTGCCATGGTAGTATGTTTATTGGTTAACTGGTTAATTCGTACAATACTAATTAACTAATTAACGGATTAACTAATTAACTTTTATTATTTAATTTCTTTATGAACAGTAACCTTCTTTAAAATCGGGTTCAGTTTTTTTAACTCCAGACGCTCAGGAGTATTTTTTTTGTTTTTGGTGGTAATATAACGGCTTGTACCAGGTTTACCGCTGGCTTTATGCTCTGTACATTCTAATATTACCTGTACCCTGTTTCCTTTCTTTGCCATT